>DATAAL010000766.1:0-3284 GCA_036260145.1 Longimicrobiaceae bacterium
CCCGGCTCGATCCGGTACCCCCGGATCTTGACCTGCGCGTCCGTCCGCCCCAGGAACTCCAGCTCTCCGTCGCGCCGCCAGCGCACCCGGTCTCCCGTGCGGTACAGCCGCCCTCCGGGCTCCGCTGAGTACGGATCCGGGACGAAGCGCTCCGCCGTCAGCTCCGGACGCCCCACGTACCCCCGCGCCACCCCGTCGCCGCCCACGTACAGCTCCCCCGGCACTCCCACCGGTACGGGGCTCCCGTGCGCGTCCAGGACGCGGGCGCGCACCCGGTCGATCGGCCGGCCGATGGAGGGCACCGCGGCACCCCCGACCTGGACCTCGCCCGAGGTGGAGACCACCGTCCCCTCCGTCGGCCCGTAGTTGTTCACCAGGGTGAAGGGGAGCCCGGCGCGCGGGCGGACCCGCAGCGCGTCGCCGCCGGTGAGCAGCGCCCGCAGCGCCGTCTCCCGCGGCCAGGGCAGCGCGAGCAGCCCCTCCGCCAGCGGCGTGGGGACGAAGCAGAGGGTGATCCCCCGGTCCAGCAGGAACGCCTGCAGCGACTCGGGGGCGAGCCGGTCCTCCTCCGGGAGAGGGTGGAGCGCGGCGCCCTGCGCCAGGTACGGCCACGTCTCCCACACCGCCGCGTCGAAGCTCGGGGAGGCCACCAGCGTGGCGCGGTCGCCCGGGACGACGCCGAAGGCCCGGACGTGCCAGGCGACCAGGTGCGCGAGCGCGCCGTGCGAGACCATCACCCCCTTGGGGGTTCCGGTGGAGCCGGAGGTGTAGATCACGTACGCCAGGCTCCCGGGCGCCAGGGGGACGACCGGCGCCGCGTCGATGCCGGCTCCCCCCATCGCGGCGTCGAGGCAGACGGCCTCCGCCTCCCCCGGGAGGCGGGCCAGGAGCGCCCGGCGGGTGACCACCAGGCGGGCGCCGGAGTCGCGGACCATGAAGGCCAGGCGCTCGGGGGGATAGGCGGGGTCCAGCGGGAGGTAGGCCCCCCCGGCCTTGAGGACCGCCAGGACCGCGATGGTGAGGTCGGCGGAGCGCTCCAGGCAGACGCCCACCGGCGACTCCGGCCCGACGCCGCGGGCACGCAGGTGGTGGGCGAGCCGGTTGGCGCGGCGGTCCAGCTCCGCGTAGGTGAGGACGCCGTCGCCGGAGACCACGGCGGGGGCGTCGGGCGTGCGGGCGGCGTGCCCGGCGAAGAGCTCGTGGACGCAGCGCTCGCGCGGGTACTCCAGGGCAGCGCCGCTCCCCCCCTCCAGCACCTGCGTCCGCTCCGCTCCCCGCAGCAGCGACAGCTCGGAGAGGCGGCGCCGCGGGTCGGCGACGACGGCCTCCAGCAGCACCTCCAGGTGCCCCACCATCCGCGCGACCGTCTCCGCCTCGAACAGCCCGGTCCGGTAGAGGAGGTGCGCGCCGAGCCGGTCCTCCGCCTCCAGCACCGACAGCTCGAGGTCGAACCTGGCGATCCCAGCCCCAGCCCGGAACGGCTCCATCCGAAGGTCGCCGAGCGACAGCCGCCCCTCCTCCCCGGCGGCCCGCTCCAGCGCGAAGACGACCTGGAAGACGGGCGTGTGCGTCAGGCTGCGCTCCACGCCCAGCTCCTCCACCAGGCGCTCGAACGGCAGCTCCTGGTGGTCGTACGCACCCAGCGCCGCCTCCCGCACCCGACCGAGCAGCTCGGTCCAGGTGGGATCGCCGCCCAGGTCGGCGCGCATCGCCAGCAGGTTGACGAAGAAGCCGATCAGCCCCTCGGTCTCGCGCCGGCTCCGCCCCGCGATCGGGGAGCCGACGACCACGTCCTCCTGCCCGGCGTAGCGCCCCAGCAGCCCCTGCCAGGCGGCGAGCAGCGCCATGAACACCGTCGCCCCCTCCCTGCGCGCGAGCGCCCGCAGCCCCCGCGTCAGCTCCGGCGGCAGGTGGAACGGGTGGCTCCCCGCGTGCGGGCTCAGCCCGAAGGCGCGCGGCCGGTCGGTCGGGATCGCCAGCAGCGGAGGGGCACCGGCCAGGCGCTCCTTCCAGTAGCCGACCTGCTCCTCCAGGGTCTCGCCGGCGAGCCAGCTCCGCTGCCAGACGGCGTAGTCGGCGTACTGCACCGGCAGCTCCGGCAGGCGCGGCTCCTCGCCCCGGCTGAACGCGCCGTAGAGGGCCGAGACCTCGCGCACGAGCACCTCCGTGCTCCAGCCGTCGCTGACGACGTGGTGCAGCGTGAAGCACAGCACGTGGTCGTCGTCCGCCAGGCGCAGGAGCGTGCTCCGGAGCAGCGGCCCGCGCGCCAGGTCGAAGGGACGCGCCGCCTCTTCGCCCGCGAGCCGCTCCGCCTCGGCCTCCCTCACCGCGGCGGGGAGGCCACGCAGCTCCAGAACCGGGAGCGGCACCGGGGCGGGGGGATGGACGACCTGCACCGGCACGCCTCCCCGCTCCGGGAACGTGGTGCGGAGCGTCTCGTGGCGGCGCACCAGCCCGTCCAGGCAGGCCCGCAGCGCGGCCACGTCCAGCGCCCCCCGCAGCCGCAGCGCGAACGGGATGTTGTAGGCGGTGCTCCCGGGGTCGAGGCGGTCCACCAGCCAGAGGCGCTGCTGCGCGAACGAGAGCGGGAGCCCCGCCCCACCCTCGCGGGGGACCCGCTCGATCGGCGGCGCGACCGGCGTGCCTGCGCTCCGCAGCGCCTCGACGCGCGCGGCAAACTCCGCCACGGTGGGCGCCTCGAAGAGCGCCCGCAGCGACACCTCGACCCCGAACGTCTGCCGCACGCGCGAGACGGCCTGCATCGCCAGCAGGGAGTGTCCACCCAGCTCGAAGAAGCTCTCCTCCACCCCGACGCGCTCCACACCGAGCACCTCCGCCCAGACCCCGCAGAGCAGCTCCTCCATGGGCGTCCGCGGCGCGACGTACGCTTCGACCGTCTCTCCCCGCTCCGGCGCCGGCAGCGCCTGCCGGTCCACCTTGCCGTTGCGGGTGAGCGGGATCGCGTCCAGCACCACGAAGGCACTCGGCACCATGTACGCCGGGAGCACCCGGCCCACCTGCTCCCGCAGCTCGGAGAGCGAGAGTGCCGCCCCCTCCTCCGCCACCACGTACCCCACCAGCCGACGGTCGCCGGGGGTGTCCTCCCGCACCAGCACCACCGCCTCCCGCACCGCCCCGTGCCCCACCAGCACCGCCTCCACCTCCGCCGGCTCGATCCGGTATCCCCGCACCTTCACCTGCTGGTCGGTCCGCCCCAGGAACTCCACCGTCCCGTCGGCCAGCCGCCGCACCCGGTCTCCGGTCCGGTACAGCCGCGCCCCCGG
>DATAAL010000767.1:0-5319 GCA_036260145.1 Longimicrobiaceae bacterium
CTACTCAACTCACACTGTTCTGAATCTTACCTCTTGGGAAGGAACTATTCTGGCACGCGGAATGCGCGAGGATGTGGGCCCTCTCATTTTTCACCGCCTGGACTATTCCTGATATGTGGACCAAAGACAACCTCCCGGATGTGGAGCCGGACGGGCTATACGTTCCCGAGGTTGGTGAGTGGGGATGTGACAAGTATTTGCGGGTATGGATGTATGACGAGATCTTCGCTCGGTCCATGAAGGGGAAGTGGACCCGTGTATATCTGGATCTGTTTGCTGGGGCGGGCTACGCTTATCTGAAAGGCTCCAAGCGGATCGTTCCAAGTTCGGCCTTGTTGGCGCTCCAGATTCCAGATCCCTTTGACCTCTACATCTTCTGTGAAGCAGACCCAAAGCCTTTAGCGGCACTGCAGGCGCGGGTACAGCGACTGAATCCTTCCGTTCCCGTGCACTTTGTGAAGGGGGATGCAAATGAGTCGGTTGAAGCGATCCTGCGTCTGATTCCGGTGCAACGATCCCTCACGTTCTGCTTCGTAGATCCCTTTGGAACCAATGTTCGACTCAGTGCAATCCGTCAACTCGCCAATGCACGTAAGATGGATTTCCTGATCTTGTTGGCGCTTGGTATGGACGCGAACCGGAACCGAGACCGCTACCAGAAGGAAGCATGCGAGCGGCTGGACGATTTCCTCGGCGGCCGAGATTGGCGGAAACGTTGGGAAGAGGCTAAGCGGTCGGGCAAGGGCTTTCGTGGATTCCTCGCAGAACAGTATGCAGAAGCCATGAGTGCGCTGGGGTATCTCGACACTAATCTGGAAGAAATGTACCCGTACGCTTACCACATAGAAACCTGCTACTGTACTATCTGGCGTTCTTCAGTAAGCACAACATCGCCAAAGGTTTTTGGGCTCAAGTGCGAAAGTACAGCGATGTCCAGACCGGGCTTGGCCTCTAAAGTACTGCCAATTCCACAGCCCTCGCTTCCGGCATCTCATCCCACTTACGCCCATCTAATTCGCGCCCGCCAGCCTTCGGCGTACGGCCTCCCCACTGTTTGAAGAAGAACGCTACCCCTCTGCGCTGACATTGATCGCGGACCCCGACAGCCCACTCCTCCCGCATGCGGCGGTAGCCGATCCCGCTCTCGCCGCCGACAATCACCCAGTGGATTCCCTGTAGATCCAGTTCGACAGGTCCAAGCAACGGCTCACAGCTGAGGAACCGAACAGCGGCGGGAAGCTGCCGCAGCTGTCCCACCCGGAATGTGGCCTCCTGGTTCTCAACCGACGTTCCCATCCAGATATGCTGGGGTATCTCGCCGGTCGGGAAGAGATCACGATTTCGATTGAAGAAGCGAACTGCTCGTCCCGGACGTTTAGTGAGTACCTGATAGATGTGCCGATCAACACGTAGCATCACCTCGAAGATCCGCCGGACGTACAGTTCCGGGACATCGACGTGGAATAGGTCCGACATGCTGTTCACAAAGATCATTCGGGGATCCGCCCACTTCTCCGGTTGGGCGAGGCGATCCGGCCACAGTCGGACCGCGAAAGGATCCTGCCGATTCTCGGACGTGTCTACTACCGGTAGTACCCGCGTATACGTCTCATGCAACTTGGTGCGGGCCAGTGACTCGGCATAGCAGTTGTCACAACCGGCTGAGACCTTGGTGCATCCGGTGGTAGGATTCCACGTTGAGTCCGTCCACTCGATGCCACTTTTGGTTACGCTCATCGCACCTCGCAGACAGGGGTTCTTGCACGCTAACCGAAACTAATCCGAAAGTAAAGACTCCTTCCAGGGATCGGTTGCAGCGTCAACCTATCGGGTACCTCCCCCGACCGCATTGTTTTCCTTGAAGCGAGCTGTCTTAGCCTCACCAGGTGCACCACTCCTGATGCCAAGCGTACCGGTGCGACAGGAGCGATTCGCTTGTTCTACAGGATCCCGGTGATGTGGAGGAGCATCCAGAGCAGCACCCCTCCCAGCGTGTACCCCACCACCTGCTCGGAGCGGTCCGGCGCGGCGGGCCGGATCTCCGGGCGCACCGAGTCGGCGGGCTCCCGGGGAGCGGGTCCGGGAGGAGCCGTCACCACGGCAGGGGACTCGGCGGAGAGATCGCAGGGGGTGATGCGGCGGGCGACTGCCCGGGCCGTCGGGGTGGAGCGGGCCTGTCCCGGCGCGTCCACCAGGGCCGTGGCGCGACCGCGTAGCGTGTCCCCGCGCACCTGGAGGCGCAGCTCCACCCCCTCGCTCCCCGTGCTCCACACGATCCGCAGCGAGTCCGCGCGCAGCGGGAGCGGCGACCAGAAGGCCAGCCGGTGGGGGCCCGCTGGGTCGCCGGGGAAGCTCCCGACCCGTAGCGAGTTCTGCGCGGGCGCCTCCGGCGCCGCCACGGTGTCCAGCACGAAGCGCCGCGGCGGGGTGTGCGCCGCCGTCGCGGCGCCCGCGGGGGTCCAGGGGCCCAGCGTCACTGCGTAGCATCCCGCCACCCGCCCCGGGGCGAGGACGTACGGGTCCTGCGCCGCCAGCGGCGCGGGGAGCAGGGCGAGGAGCAGGACCAGCCGGCGCATCGGGGTCTCGGGAGTCGGGTGGGTTCGCAACCACGCACGCGCGGCGGGTAGCTTACGACGCACGGCCCCTCCCGTCCACCGCGGACCGTCGATTGCAGCTCCGGGGTGGCGAACCCCAACCCCCGACGGACGATGACGAGGAGAGCTCTCCGGGATGGCGCCCTCCCCCTGCTGGTGCTCGCATGCGTGGGGTGGGGCGCCCCCGCGCGGGCGCAGCTCCCGGCCTCCCCCTTCTCGGTGGGGGCGCGGGTCTTCGCTGCGGAGCCCACGGACCGGGAGGACGGGCCGCTGGAGAGGGGGACCGGCTTCGGGGTGGATGCGGGGTACACCCTGCGCTCCGGGTTCACCCTGTACGCCGGGTTCAGCCGGATCACCTTTCCTCTGGAGGACGCGGGGGAGGGGGCCGACAAGGTGGACTCGGGGGTGGACCTGGGGGTGCTCTCGGGGCGCCCCTTCGGCGGGATCCCCTTCTGGTTCCGGGCGGGGGTCGTCTTCCATGAGGCCGAGACGCACCTGGAGTCGGCGGGCGGGGACGGACAGAACGACGGTAAGACCGGGATCGGGGTGGACGGCGGGGTGGGGGTGCTCGTCCGGCTGGGGCGGCACCTCGCCGTCACCCCGGGGATCGGGTACACGGCGTACCCCATCGGCGATCCGGGGGGCGCCACCCACGTCCGCGCGGAGCTGGGGGTGCGGGTGCGTCCGTAGCCGTGGCGATCACCTCCCCACGCTCCCGCACAGGGCCGCTCCGGGCCCCCTCGCGCAGACGGATCCCTGGGGGCCGGTATGCTCTGCAGCGGTCTGCAGAGCATACCGGGAATGAAGCGTCAGAGCGTGCCGGAGCGATTCACCCGGACGTCTCCGGCGTGGGGACGGAGCTTGTTGAGATCCCCCGTGCTGTAAGGCGGGGGAGCGTTCCGCTGGTAGATCGGCGTACCGTTGACGTACAGCTCGAACGCGGGGAAGCCGTCCTCCAGTCCCGTCAACTGCCACTGCGGGGTGCCGGCGCCGACGTCGAGGTCGAGCATCAGGTCCCAGTCGATCGCGGGAGCCGCGGCGACGAGCGGGTTGGCCGCGCTTCCGGCGAGACGGACGCGGACGCTCCACGAGCCGGTGCGGGTGACGGCGACCGACATTGCCCCCGTGCTCGCCTGGCCGACGTCGTGCAGCAGCGTGCAGTCGCCCAGGATTCCGTCGTCGTCAGCGGCGTCGAGGATCGGGAGTGCGTCCGGTGCGTACGCGCGCGTCGTGCCCGTCAGGTTGGCGGGAGAGGTGCCGTCCTTGAGACCGTCGGGATCGAGAGTCCCGTCCGGGACCACGGTGACCGTCTGCCGTGTGCGGAACGAAGTGGCGTTCGGATCGAAGCCCCGGGTGTCGCCCTCGAAGTACATCCCGGCTCCGCCCGAGTGGCCACAGGCAAGGTAATGCCAGGGGGCGATGGATTTCAGGTTGTTCCCGGGAATGAACGTGGTCAGGTTGATCTCGAACTCTCCGGCGGACTGCTGTCCGAAGACCTCGAACTCGTACACCCATCCGTGCCAGCCGCCGGTGCCACCGAGGACGTTCTGTCCGCTCCCGTTGTAGGACCAGCGGACCCGGGACCCGGTTACGGGGGCGAACGTGTAGCGATCGGGATGGGACCCGTGCTGGCCCGGGGGAGGCGTGAAGGTCAGGTCGTAGCTACGCGAGAAGGTAGGGATCGGGTGCCAGGCGCTGCCGTCGAAGTATTCGAGCGAGACGCTCGCGGGGATGTTGTGCCCCGCGGCGCAGCAGTCCGTGTGGTGCCAGACCACCACCTCGTCGAAGCGGAAAGCCGCCCCGAAGTCGATGGTGATCTGCCGCTGCCCCCCGTAGTGGAGGGCCAGGCCCTCGGCCCACCATGCGTAATCGGACTGTCCGTCGACGATGTCCCAGGTGTCCGATCCTCCCCCCCATCCTGGATCCGAGCTCAGAGGCGAGGGAAATCCCGAGCGGGACGGGTTGAGCGCAATGTTGCAGCGGGTGCCGGGAGCGCAGGGAGAAGCGGTGGTCGTGACGGCGAGCGGAGCGGTTCCCGTCGGGAGGCGGGGTTGATCGGAACAGGCCGTCACGAGAGCTCCGAAGAGCACCAGACCCCTGACTGCTGGCAGCACCTTCTTCGGCTGGGACATAGTTCCTCCTCATGGCAAGGGAGCCCCCTGGACGCCAAGCCTGCAGGCGAGCGGAACCACACCGACATCACCCCGGAAACCCCGGTCGCGGGAGGGATCCCGGACCGGGGAGTGCCTGGATGGACGGTATACATCCCGCCATGTCATCGCAAGGAAACCTTTGAACGGAGCGCCTTCCGCCGGAATCGTCCCCGATCCCCGCCCCTCGCCTACGGCCTCCCTCCGCCCTGCCGCGGCGCCTCCACCACCACCTCCCCGCGGGTGATCATCCGCACGGGGCGGTGCACCGGGAGCACCCGGAGCACCAGCGCCCCGGCTCCCCCGGGCGCCAGCTCCACCTCCGCGCGGTCCCGCTCGAAGCGGTGGTGCGGGGGGAGCTCTCCGCCGACCACCGAGAGCGTCCACCGTCCCGGCCGCAGGTCGGCGAAGTCGAACCCGCCGTCCGCCCCCGACACCCGCCGCAGCACCTCGCCGCCGCGGGCCAGCTCCACCACCACTCCCGTCACCCCCGCCGAATCCGCCTCCGAGACGATCCGCACCGCACCGCGGAGACGCGCGCTCCGCGCCACCCGCTACGGCGGCGACGCGCCGTG
>DATAAL010000768.1:0-10869 GCA_036260145.1 Longimicrobiaceae bacterium
TTAGGCCCCTCCGCCGAGTTTTTGGCGGTACTGCGGGAGGCCCCCTATCCCCCCGACCCCCTTTCCCCCGCAAGCAGGGGAAAGGGGGAGCACAACGAAGACAGTCAACCCTCTCCCCTTGTGGGAGAGGGTGGCGCGTAGCGCCGGGTGAGGGCCGTTGTTGCAGGCCCCCGCCGGAGCGCATCCGACACTCCAATCCCATTCCGCAACAAAACACCCTCCCCCGATTCCAGAGGAGGGTGAGTGGTGTAGGGGCGTTGTCTCTGTTCAGCGCGAGGAGGTCCTGCGCCGCGCGGGGCGCCTGGCCGGGGCCTTCTGCTCTGGCTCCGGGGGCGGAGCAGGGAGCACCGCCGCGCGGACCGTGGGCGCCCGGCGCAGCGAGAGCACGGCGTCGACGCGCGGCATCGCGAACGGCTGGTCGAGCAGCTCGCGCACCATCTCGCGGAACTCGAGGATCGCGCTGCGCGTGGCGTTCTCCGGCTCCGGGCGCCCCGTCGCGAGCGTCACCACCGGGACCTGCGGGAGGAGCCGGAGCATCGCGACCTCCGTGGCCGAGAAGCTCTCCTCGCCGGGGAGGAAGACGTGCCCCGGGTCGAACGAGTCCGCCCCGTAGCTCTCCAGCCCCACCGCCCGCACCACCTGGTGGAAGCGCGGCATCTGCGACGCGGGGACATCGTAGTCCACTGCCCGTCCGGCCGGGTTCCCGCGCCCGTCCACCCGCGAATGCCAGGACGTCAGTGTGCTGGTGGCGAAGGAGCCCGGGCGCGAGCGCCCCTGCTGGAAGATGTACGCCTGCCGCTCCGGCGAGCGCCACGTCTCGCGCCGGTTCGCCCGCACCCCCGCCTCCGCCAGCGCCCGCTCCAGCCGGAGGATCCGCTCCGCGAACACCGGGTCCAGCACCTCCAGGCCGCGGTGCACGCGCCGCGCCTCCGGGCCGTACTGCGTCCGGAGCACCCGCATCTCCCACGCCTCGTAGCTCTCCTCGCGCCGCGGCTTCGGCAGTCCCGGAACCCCCACCACATGCGTCCCCGGGAGGGGGTTCCTCGGCTGGTACACGGGCACGTCCATGTACGATGCCAGCCCGAACCGCCCCGGGCCGTAGATCCCGTAGCGGCAGCGCAGCTCCAGGGGCGTGGGGTTGCGCCTCAACGCGGCGAAGTCCGCGCGGACGCAGTCCACCGCTTCCGGAAGCGACGGGAGCAGCGGAGCCTGGGCAGCCGCGGAAGCGGCAGCGCACGGGAGCAGGAGCAGGAAAAGCGCGAGGCGGACGCTGCGGGCGGTCATGCGGGTCTGCAACGTGGAACGGGAAGATCGCCGCGGCGGACGGGTGTCTGCCGGGACGGGACGGGGTCGCGGGACCCCCGGGATCAAGATCGTGCTGCGAGGCGCAAACAATATATCCACAAAGGGTTCCACTCACAAGGGCAACGAGTGCGACCCCCGCCACGCCGGAGTGCGCGGACCTCCGCCGGAGCCCCGGTGCCTTGCACCGTCGCGCCTCCCGGTTCTATCCTTCCGGCCGTCACGGAGTTCCAGCGATCCGGGGAGCGCGGTGCATGGCCGGAGCGAAGGTGAGGTTCGATCCCACGCCCAACCCCCAGGCGGGGAAGTTCACCGTCGGCCGCACCCTGGTCGAGGGGCGCCGCGGCCGGACGTACGAATCCGCCGTCGCCGCCGCCACGGACCCGATCGCCGCCCGCCTCTTCGCGCTGGAGGGGGTGCACGGAGTCTTCATGGTGGCCGACTTCGTGACCGTCACCAAAGCCCCCGAAGCGTCCTGGGCCGAGCTGGCGCCGCGCGTACAGGCCGCCCTCCGGGACGCGCTCCGGCCGGGAGCCTAGGCGCCGGCTCGCCCGTACCCCCATTCCCGACCACTACCCTTTCGACATGCCCCAGGCACACCCGGCGCCAAGCTTCCCCCCGGAGACCTTCCGCGCGCGCCGCGAGCGGTACCTGGAGCGGGCCGGCAGCGCCGTCACCGTCCTGTGCGCCGCGCCCGAGCTGCACCGGTCGCGCGACACCGAGATCCGCTACCGCCAGGACAGCGACTTCCACTATCTCACCGGCTTCCCCGAGCCCGGGGCGGTCGCCGTCCTCACCCCGCACGACCCCGAGCGGCGCTTCACCCTTTTCGTCCGCCCGCGCGACCCCGAGCGCGAGGCGTGGAGCGGGCCTCGCGCCGGCGTCGAGGGGGCGAGAGAGCGCTACGGCGCCGACGCCGCCTACCCCGTCGGCGAGCTGGACGCGCAGCTCAGGACCCTGCTGGAGCCCGCGGACGAGGTGGTCTACGCGCTCGGCACCAACCCGGAGATGGACCGCCGCGTCGCCGGGCTGGTGGCCGGCTTCCGGCGGAGCCGCCCGCGCTCCGGGAAGGGACCGCTCGTGGTGCGCGACCCGGACACCCTCCTTCCGGAGATGCGCCTGGTCAAGGAGCCCGGGGAGCTGGACCGGATCCGACGGGCCGCGCAGATCAGTGCCGCGGCGCACCTGACGGCCATGCGCGCCGCGCACCCGGGGATCGGGGAGTGGGAGCTGGAGGCGGTGCTCGACAGACACTTCCGGGTAGCCGGGGGGAGCGGCCCCGCATACCCCACCATTGTTGGCTCGGGACCGAACGCCACCGTGCTGCACCACGTCGCCAACGACCGCTGCGCCGCCGACGGCGATCTGGTGCTGATCGACGCGGGGGCGGAGCTGGGGATGTATGCGGGGGACATCACCCGCACCTTCCCCGTGTCGGGGCGCTTCTCCGCCACGCAGCGCGCGGTGTACGAGATCGTCCTGGAGGCCGAGGAGGCGGGGATCGCCGCGGTGCGCCCCGGCGCCTCCGTGTTCGACCCGCACGACGCCGCGGTGCGGGTGCTGGCGCGCGGGATGGTGGAGCTGGGGCTTCTGTCGGGCGACGTGGACGAGTTGATCGAGTCCGGGGCGCACCGCCGCTTCTACATGCACCAGACCTCGCACTGGCTGGGGCTGGACGTGCACGACGTGGGGCCGTACCGGCGGGGCGGGGAGCCGGTCCGGCTGGAGCCCGGGATGGTGCTCACCGTGGAGCCGGGGATCTACGTCCCGGAGACGGCGGAGGACGTTCCCGAGGAGCTGCGCGGGATCGGGGTGCGCATCGAGGACAACCTCGTCGTGACGCCGGAGGGGCACGAGGTGCTGACCCGCGGCGTACCAGTGTCCATCGAGGAGATCGAGGCTCTGGTGGGGAGCGGGGGGGGCGGATAGGGTTGATCCGGAGCAAAGGTTTAAAAAACCACCCTCCCCCGGGGTCGGAGGAGGGTGGCGAGCTTGCGAGTCGGGTCGGGGGCCGTGGGACCGTCCGGGACGGTCTTACTGCACCGGCTCCAGCACAGCCTCCACGCGGGCGGTAATCACGTGGCATTCGTCCTTCTCCACCCGAACGCCGCTCCGCTTCCACTCCCGGTATCCATCCCTCCGCACCACCACCTCGTACGTCCCGGGGAGCTCGTGCGCCAGTCCGACGGAGCTCACCTGCGGGTCCCGGACGGTGACTGAATCGTACGCGCTTCCGTTGCGCGCGACCACCGTCGCCCCGGTGAGGGCGGAGGCGCCGGTCCGCGCGTCGCGGACCTCCACCAGGATGGCCGGACGCAGATCCGCGGTGCACACGGTGCCGTCGAGCGGATTTCCCGGGCAGGCTGCGAGGAAGGGTGCCAGGGCGAGCACGGCGAACAGTCCAGTCCTTT
This sequence comes from Longimicrobiaceae bacterium, assembly GCA_036260145.1. Lineage (GTDB taxonomy): Bacteria > Gemmatimonadota > Gemmatimonadetes > Longimicrobiales > Longimicrobiaceae > JAFAYN01. The sequence goes on from DATAAL010000768.1 coordinate 3,714, forward strand.
TCATGGCAGGGTCTGAAGTTCGGGTACGGGTCCGGCGTGTCCGGGGAACATCACCGGGAGGACGACCGGGCGCCCCGTTCCGTCACACCCGGTCGTGCTTCGCGGCGCCTCAGGGTACGATGGAGTGCGTCCGTGAGTTCCACCGCCTCCCCGTCGTCGTCGACTCCGAGAGCACGTGCACCGTGAGGTTCGCCAGGGCCGCGGCCCGGAGCGTCCCCGAGCTCGTGGCCTGGTACGACTTGTACGGCGAGAGCCCCTTGTAGGTGACGGTCTTCCCGTCCAGCACCAGGGTGCCGTCGCCGCTGAAGGAGAGCACGTCGGGGCTCCCCGAGGTCCGCGACGCGGTGCCGCCGTAGAAGAGCAGGTACCCCACGTAGTGCGGCACGTCGTACAGCGCGCGGAAGACGGTCTCCTGCTTGTACCCCCGGTTGGCCGAGTACCCCGCGTCGGTGAAGCCCACCCCGTTGCGCACGAAGACGCTGGCCGAGGTGTTGGCGAGCGAGTAGTCCTTCGGGGAGTAGGTGGCCACCTTCTCGAACTTGGTGTTGTCCTTCTCCGTGCGCCCGGTGATGGTGAGCGCTCCGGAGTTGGCGAGCCCGTCGCCCGCGTAGGTGACGGCCACCACGTCCGCCGGGCGGGTAGCGGGCGCCCTGGTCGACAGGTTGTAGGTCCACCCGTGGGTGAGCCGGTCCACCTTGATATGGGTGTAGACCAGCGGCTTCCCCGGGGTGCGGACGCGGGTGGTGGAGGAGGTCGGCTGCACGAAGGAGACCTCCCCGATCCCGATCACCTCGGCCACGCCGCTGCGGATGGAGACCCCGGTCTGCCGCTCGATCCCGATCCCCAGGATCCCGGGATCGGCGTGGTCCTCCGAGGCCTTCGCCATGATCCCCAGGAGCCGCCCGAACCGTCCGCGCTCGGTGAAGTGGGAGTCCACGGTGATATTGGAGAGGTAGCCCAGGAAGTCGGTGTGGATCGCGGACCCCCCGTCGCTCGTGTCGTTCAGGTACGAGGTGTGCGAGTTCTCCATGATGTCCTCGGAGATCAGGTCCGACCCGCCGCAGAAGCAGTAGTGCGGGAGAGCCATCGCCCCGGCGCTCGTCCCGCTCAGCGCCCCGCCCCGGTCCGCCACCGCGCGGATGTTGGTCTCCAGCAGGGTCCCGTTCCACTCGTCGTAGTACACCCCCTGGTCGCCCCCCTTGATGAAGATCGCGTCGGCGCTCGCCACCGGCCCCACCAGCCCGGAGTTGTTGGCATCCGCGCGGGTCGCTACCAGGTAGATGGTGGCGTCCACGTTCTTCCCGACGGTGGTGCCGATCCACTCGAAATAGTCGGTAATGAAGGAGGTCGACGACGAGGCGGTCAGCACCGCCACCCGTACCACTCCGTCCGCGTCCACGTCCCCGTTCTCCACCACCTTGCGGTACAGCTTGTACGACCACGACGAGGTATCGCCCACGTCGCCCTCCGCGCCGCCGCCCGCCAGCACGATGGTGCCAGGCGCCAGCGCCGCGGCCACCTCCGCGCGCGGCGAAGAGGGAGAGAGGGGAGTATCTGGGGTGCGGTCGGCGCACGCGGCCAGCGCGGCGACGAGGGCCAGGAGTCCTGCGGTGTGGGTCCGGCTCTGCCAGGGGCTCATCGGCGGCCTTTCTGGGGGGGTGGAGAACGGCGCCCGGCGGGCGCGGGAGCGGGAGCGGCGGCGAGGTGGGATCCGTCACCGAACGACGGAAAACATGCGCTGCCCCACCGAAGATAATCCGCCGCGTCGGAGGCGCCAGGATCATGTTCCGGCCGGGATGGGGTGATCACCCACCCGGGAGCGCGACGCCCTTCTCCCCGGCGATGGGGAGACGGGCGTCGCGGGCGAATCCGGTCCCTGGAGCTGTCAGCTTGAGCCGGCGGGGGCCCGCATCTCCTCCAGTCTCGCCAGGTGTGCCTGGAGGCGGGTGGGTGCGAGACCGCGGGACACCAGCTCCGCTACGGCCCGGGCGACCTGCCGGATCCCGCGCTCCAGGTCCAGCGGCTCACCCTGTGCGTCGAAGGTGGGGACGCCGGCGTCCCGGGCCACCACGAACTCGAAGGTGCAGCCGTTGCTGTACTGCCAGGCCTCATTGAAGTAGACCGCCTTGGTGCGGGTGCGGACCAGCGTCTCCCAGAAGTTCAGGTACTCCGCCTGTGTCCATCCGGGCGCCTCGAAAGGGGCGGGGGTGATCACCAGCTCCGTGCCGCCGAAGCGTTCCCGGAGGCGCCGCGCGAAGTCGGCCGCGGCCTCGATGTTGGGGGCCAGGATGAGGCTGCGGTGCGGATCCTCGCCGATTTTCTCGCGCAGTTCGTGTCCGTTCCGGACCCCGTGTTCATCGAAGAGCCCGTACGCGCGCCGGCCGGTGGTCAGCTCGCTGCTCGCATAGATCCCCTTCTCTCCGTTGAGGATGCAGTCCAGCGCGGAGAAGATGATCGCCGCTTCCTCCCGATAGCTTCGGACGTGTGTGCAGCCGGCGATATCGAGATCGTAGTCGTGGTCCATTTGCGCGACTCGGGTTGTTGCCGGACGGTGATCTCAGAGGGTCCGGGAGGGCTCAGATCCCATCTCTGGGACGGATTCTACTCTCGTAGATCGTCTGGTCGAACTGGGAGATCAACTCGGCCAGCACGTTCAACGATTCGTTCAGCACCGCCCGCAGAGCGGGGTCGGGGAGCTTATCATCGTCGAGCAGGCTGCGCCACCCCTCGTACGGATCAACCAGCGTGGTCGTCGTGCTTGTCTGCGATGGCTCTCCCTGCGGAGTCCCTTCCTTCCTGGCTGCTGGCGTCGCCGACTTCAGTGGTGCCGCGGTGTGGATGCCCGGCCAGAGGAGGTCGAGCCATTCCGGCTGGGAGAACGATATGTGAATTGCGCCCCGGCGCGTGCTGGCGGGGAGGTCACGCCTGCGCCAGGGGACCGGGAGCACGATGAACGCCCTGTAGTCGGGATTTTCGCGGACCTCGAAATAATCCGAGAGCAGGAGCGTTCCCGCCGCTTCGACGATCGGCTCCTTGTCGTTGTCGTATAGGACGATCCTTTCTTCGTCGTAGTTCAGCCTCCACCACCGCGCCTGTCCGCTGCGGACCGCCACCCAGGCCACCGATCGCTTGTTGAACACCTTGGAGAGGCTTCCCGACGCCGCGGAGATGTAGAAGACGAAGCTCCCATCATCCGACAGTACGCTGATGGCTACTCGTACACCCTGCTCCAGAATCAGCGGCGGAGTGCTCGCTGCGGGGGGCTTACGCCCGACGACCTGCTCACCGGTTGGCATGGTCTGATCCGAACGAACCTCCGTCCCACTCTCCACGGGCCGCCTGCTGCTCTGTTCGTGTGCCCGAAGCACGATCGCCTGCTGTACGGCCGTGTTGATCTCCTCCCGAATGCGATCGGCTGTCCGGAGCAGCGACCGTTGATAGGTGATGATCCGCTGCTCCCACACCACGTTCGTCTCGTAGCTGCGGCCGAACAGCACGTTCGTGAAAGTCTCCGTCATCACCAGGAGCAGCTCCCGCAAGGAGAGGATCCAGGTCCAGATACGGCGTCGCCAGTATACCCGCCGCTCCCTGGAAACACGTCCCCTGTGCTTTCCGTCATCTTCACCCGCCAGCTTCGGTGGGGGTTGCCATGCCGGGACGAAGCGTGCCGCGAGGACGCGACTGCGGGCCCCTTCGATGCCGGCGCGAAAGATGGCACTCAGTACGAGGCTGACTAGGAACAGGAAGACGAACCAGACCACGTAGTAGGGGATGGATGCGAGCTTCGACGATTCCCAAAAGCTGTTGGTCAGGATCGAAACGACCGCGATTCCGGTGAGTCCACTCCAGACGAGCCGCGAGAGGTTGCCCTCGAACAGCGGAGTGCTCGGAACCGCCGGAGGACCTCCAGCTTCGTTGGCTGTCGCGGTGGTCGTCGTGACGCTCGTGGTGGCGGACGTCGTGGTGGTGGACGTGGTGCTGGCCGTCGAGGAGGGCGCGGGGACCTTCCAGAGCTTCGCCACGGTCAGGAAGGCGAAGATCAGGGCGAGGAACACGACGGCTGCGCGCGCGAGAATGTCTGCGTCGGGAGCGAGGTTCCACAGCCAGCCGAACGTTCCTAGGATCCAGCCGAAGTATCGTCCCCAGAATCCTCGACCGCCACGCTCCGGGCCCCCATCGTCCCCTCGTTGCTCCTCCGCGACGAACTGGCGGGTCGCCGGATTGAGCCAGTACTGACGCCGACCGATCGAGTCGGAGAGGAGCCGGATGATCGTGAACCCTCGCGCCTGGACCGGGGAGGCATCCTGGTTCTTCACCGAAAGCGGAGGCGTGATGAGCAGCTTGCCCACGTCCGCACGTAGGGAGGAGGTCTCAGCCCATGTGTACGGCGGTTCGTAGATCTCGCGGTGTGAGTCGTGGAAGTGGCCTGCGAGCACGGTGGCCACCGCAGGCGACTCCACCAAGCGCTTCCAGCGGGCGAACACCGTATCACTGACGTTCCACGCAGAGGCTCCCAGCTGTGCCCGCGTTCGTTCCTTGCCCGCGTACAACTGCTGGCCCCGTTCGAAGGGATCGTCCAGCTCGGGGATGTGCGTTGCGAGCAGTACCCGTCGTCCCCGGGACTGCACTCCGGCGACCAGGTCGCTCGCGCGTACCAGCAGCTGCTCCTGGATCTGGCGGAAGCGGGCGGTGTCGGCAGGGGGCACACCGCGGTTCTTGAAGGAAACCGAGGGGAAGCCGACGATCGTGTACCGAGTGTTCGGCACGTCCACCGTGCAGGTGCCCGGCTGGCCTGCGTAGCAGGCGGTCAGGTTCTGAAGGGTGACCCCGTTGCGGAGCCGCTGCGACACCAGGCCGGTGAACTCGTCCGCCTTCGCGAGGTCCGCTGGGTCGGCGCGCTCGCGTGCGATGTCGTTGTTCCCCGGAACCCAGTAGATCTGTTTCACCGGGCTCAGGCTGAGAAGGGCCGCCACAGTATCCGCCTGCTCTACCCAGCGGTCTGCGGTAGGCGCGGCTGCGGGCGCCTGCCTCTGCTGCTGCGGGGAGGCCGCTCCCGTCTGTGGGGTTGCACCCACAGTCGTCGGGGTCGTATCCCCTGCGGCCTCCGGCTGGCCGCGCGCGCCCTCTTCGGCCTGCGACCGCGCGGTAGCAGCCTTAAGCGCGCTCGGGGTGGTAGTCGTGTCGATCCCCCAATTGCCCGTGAAGAGAACGAACTCCGGGCGCTCCGGCGCTTCCATCGTGCCCAAGGTGGTGAAGAGGGCGCGCACGGCCTCCCGATCCAGCCTCTCCTGCCACATCCGCTTACCCTGCTCCTCCTCGGATTGGTCGGGGGCTACCTTTCGCTCCAGGAAGAGGTGGGGATCCGTAGCATGTACGAAGGTGACCAGGGGCTGGCTCCCACTGTCACGGGAGTCGCACGCGCCGAGGAGCGGTGCACAGAGCGGGGCGAGGACGAGCGCTTGTTTGGCGGAATACATAGTCTGGCCGGAAGGTGCGGGTGGGTAGACGCATGCTCAGGCCCCGATGTACCGCTTTTATAGATGGTTCGGGAATCGGAATTTCACAGGTGGTACGGGAGTGGGGGGCCGGCTCATTCGGCCGGCTCCTCGATGCGGGACGGGACGCGCGCGCGCCGCAGCAGGTCGCCGAAGTGGCTGGTGACCCCCACGCGCCCTACCAGGACCACGCCCTCGCCACTCCCGTCGATCCTCGCGATCAGCTCGCGCAGAGCCCCGATCCCCGCGGACACGTCGAAGCGGTGAAAGCGTTCCGCCTCGCCGGGGAAGATGACGCGGCCGCTCGTGGCGCTGGCCCCCTTGTGGAGCTGGACGATCCAGACCTCCCGGCCGTCGTGCACCCACTCGAACCGCACGGGTCCCAGCGCGGAGGACGCCTGCCGGTACACCTCCAGCACCTCCTCCACGACCGCGGCGGGGAGCTCCTCCGGGGCCGCCTCGCCTACCATGAACGGATCGCCGAAGCCCGCGACACCCTCCACCAGCGGCTCTCCGTCCGGCTGGGAGATGAGGGCTCCGGAGTACTTCGCGTCCACCCCCTGCTGCGCCAGGATGGAGGCGATCGCCGTCCCCTCCGGGTCCTCCTCCTGCATCAGCTGGTAGGGGTCGAGCCAGCCCCGCCGCGTGGTGAAGCGGCCCGGCTGCTGGACGGTGGGACAGGTACGGATCCACGGCTCGGCGAGGCCCGTGTCGTTCCCGAACGAGAAGGGCGCGACCCGGCGGGGGAAGGCCCGCGTATGAGGCACGCGCAGCCCCAGGGCGTGGGCGACAAGCAGTCCATAAGCCTTGTCGCCGAGCATCCGGCTGAAGAGGTTGGGCCATCCGATGTCCGCCTCCGTCGGGGGCTCCGCCAGCTCCTCGATCTCCCAGACGATGGTGTGGTCGTGTCGGTAGCCCCGGCGCAGCGGGTGGATGCTGAACTCCACCCGCAGCTCCGGCCGGTCCGGTAGCGCGGGCGCGAAGCCGTACACCGTGCGGAACACCCGCTCCGCCACGTCGCGGGTCAGCGCCGCGGTCCCCGGCTTCTCCACCGCGCGGGGGGTGTCTCCCGGGGCGAACTCCACCACGTTGCCGTAGGAGACCCCCGACACCCCTCCGTCGTCCACGTCCACCGTCTCGTTGACGATGGTGTAGAGCCCCTCGCCCGCGAGCCGGCGAAGGTCCGCCAGCACCGAGTCCGCCGTCTTCCGTCCGTAGATGAACTCCCGGCTCTTGGGGTCGTGCGGCTCGAAGCTGCGGATGTTCACGGAGCCCTCGGGCGCGGAGGCGAGGATCGCCTCCACCGCGGCCGCGAGCGACCCGAAGGCCGCGTTCGGCTCGTGGCCCCGGATCCAGGCGAACCGCTGGTTCAGCCCGGGGTCGAAGCTCACGAACTGGGCGACGTTCGCGCGAATGGCGAGCGTGTCGAGGACCTGGTCCTTGAAATGGCCGTCGTCAGCCAACGATGCGCTCCTTGTCCCGCCGGGAAAGAGTGGGCCGCTCCACACCATATTCATTCGCCAGGAAGCGCGTCGCAAGGCTCCCGCTGCGCGGACGGGGACCGCGCACTTCCGATGGCTGGATAATGGCTTCCTTGCACGATTTGCGCGCCCCGTACGGCTCGTCTGCATCGCCGCGTATCCGTCATGGACGGGGCCCGG
>DATAAL010000769.1:0-4177 GCA_036260145.1 Longimicrobiaceae bacterium
GGTCTCCTCCATGCGAACCTGTCCCGGCGCGGCGATCACCGCCGCCCGCATCGTCCCCGTCGCGGCGAGGAGCCCGCTCACGGCGCCACCTTGACCATCGCGGGGCGCGCGTCCACCCGCGCGCTGGCGCTCAGCGGGAAGGCCGGTGTGGCGAGGTTGGCCTCGCGCAGCCACTCCACCAGCCGCTCCAGCCCCTCCTCCCACCCTACCGTCCGCGTCCACTCCAGCGTCCGCTCCGCCTTCGTGGTGTCCGAGACGTACACCCTCTGGTCGCCCGGCCGCCAGTCGGCCATGACCACCGGGACCTCGCGCCCGGTGATCTCGCACAGGCGCTCGATCACCCCGCGCACCGAGACGGCGTTCTCCGCCCCGCCCCCCAGGTTGAACACCTCCCCGGAGACGGCGTCGATCCGCTCCATCGCCGCGCGGATCGCCCGTACCAGGTCCTCGATCCAGAGGATGTCGCGCACCTGGAAGCCGTCGCCGTACACGGTGATCGGCTCCCCTCCCAGGATGGAGCGGGCGAAGTGCGCCACCCACCCCTGGTCCTCGGTCCCGAACTGCCGCGTCCCGTAGACGCAGCTCATCCGGAACACCACGGTGGGGAGGCCGAAGATGCGGGCGTAGTCGCGGACGTACTGGTCCGCCGCGCCCTTGGAGCACCCGTAGGGGGAGTGGAAGTCCAGCGGCGCCGCCTCGTCGATCCCCCGCCGCCCGTCGGCGTAGCGGTACGCGGTCCCGTGCAGCTCCGTCGCCACCTCCTCCATCCCCCCGTACACCTTGTTGGTGGAGGTGAAGAGGATGGGGGGCGGGTTGAGCATCGAGCGCGCCGCCTCCAGCACGTTGAAGGTCCCCAGGATGTTGGTCTGGAGGTCGAGCACCGGGTCCTCCAGCGAGGTGGTCACCGCCACCTGCGCGGCCAGGTGGTACACCCGGCGCGCCCCGGCCACCAGGACACGCATCCGCTCCGCGTCCCGCACGTCCGTCCTCTCCAGCCGGACCCAGTCCCCATGCTTCTCCTTGAGCCACCGGGCGTTATGCTGCACCCCGGTGCGCGACAGGTTGTCCGCGACCACCACCGGCTCGCCGTCGGAAAGCAGGGCGTCGGCCAGGTTGCAGCCGACGAAACCGGCCCCGCCGGTGATCAGAGTGTACTCCCGCTCCCTCATGTCGTCCCTTTCCTCACAGCGTGAGCCCTCGCGCGGCGAGCTCCGCCGCGTGGCGTTCGATCCCGTCCTCGGGCCGGTCCTGCTCCTGGAGCCAGGTGACCAGGTCCTTCATCCCCTCCTCGAACGTCACCTGCGGCTCGTATCCCAGCGCCTCCCGGGCGAGCGAGATGTCCGCGAAGCAGTTGCGGATGTCGCCCACCCGGTAGCGGCCGGTCACCTGAGGTGAAACGTCTACGTCAAGCACCCGCGCCAGCGTGGTAGCCACCTCGTTCACCGTCACCGGGGTCCCGGAGCCCACGTTGAGCGCCTTCCCCACCGCGCCGGGCTCCTCCGCGGAGAGGAGCAGGGCACGGACGACGTCGTACACAGAGACGAAGTCGCGCCGCTGTCCGCCGTCCTCGAAGATCAGCGGGGGCTCCCCGTTGAGGAGGCGGGAGCTGAAGATGGCCGCCACCCCGGTGTACGGGTTGGAGAGCGACTGGCGCGGGCCGTAGATGTTGAAGAAGCGCAGCGCCACGCTGGGGATCCCGTACGCCTCACCGATCTGCAGGACCATCTTCTCCTGGTCCGCCTTGGTCAGCGCATAGATGGAGGTGGGGTCCAGCGGCTTGGCCTCGTCGGTGGGGACGGGGAACAGCACCGCCCCGTCGGGATCGCACATCTCCCAGTCGTGCGCGCGGAGTTGCTCGGCGCCGCGCCGCGTGGCCGTGGGCTCCCGCCCGTCCGTGCGGAGGTAGCGCCCCTCCCCGTAGATGGACATGGAGCTGGCCACCACCAGCCGCTGCAGCTCCATCTCCCGGTCCACCAGCGCCTGGAGGAGGTGCGCGGTCCCCAGCGTGTTCGTTGCCGTGTAATCGGCGATCTGGTACATTGACTGCCCCACGCCCACCGCGGCGGCCAGGTGGAAGATGGTATCCACCCCGCGCAGCGCGCGGTCCCAGGCGTCGCGGTCGCGAACGTCGCCCACGATCAGCTCGGCCTCGTCCGAGAGCCACGGGGGACGGCGCCGCTCCGGGCCGTGTACCTGGGGATCCAGGTTGTCGAGGATCCGCACCCGGTCGCCCCGCGCCACCAGGGCGTCCACCAGATGGCTCCCGACGAACCCCGCCCCGCCGGTCACCAGGACGTTTCGCTCCGCCACTCCTCACCTCCCTCGCGTTGATAACCTCCATCAAGCTCTGGAACGAGCCCAACAACCTGTCGCACTGGGACTTCCTGCTCGATCCCGGCTGGACGGTCTACGCCGACATGGTCCGCCGCGCCGCCGCGGCCATCCGGGGGACGGGCGCGGACCTCCCGCTGGTACTGGGGGGGATCTCCCCCATCGACCCCGGCTTTCTGCGCCGCATGCGCGAGCTGGGCGCGCTGGACGCGGTGGACGTCCTGGCCGTGCACGGCTTCCCGCTCGACTGGAACCTGTGGCCCCTCGAGGCGTGGCCGGAGAAGCTGGCGGCGCTGCGCGAGGAGTTCGGCAAGCCGGTGTGGATTACCGAGACCGGCGTCTCCTCCTTCGCCGCGGAGGAGACCGGCGTCTGGGGGCTGAGGCGCTCCCTGGAGCTGCTCCGCGGGGAGCGGGTGTACTGGTACACCCTCCTGGACCTGGCCCCGGAGTACAAGGCCACCACCCGCCACAAGCGGGCGGAGGGGAGCTCGTACTTCCGCCACTTCCACTTCGGCCTCCTGCGCTGGAACGGCACGCCCAAGCAGGCGCTCCGGGCCTTCTCGCCGGAGTTCGGGATCTGCCAGTGGTTCCAGTACGGCGACGAGCGCACCCTGGCGCTCGCGGTCGAGTGGCTCACCCGCCTCGGCGTGCGCGAGGTCCGCACCGGGCTGAGCTGGGCGGAGAGCCACCTCCCGGGCGCGGACACCTGGTTCGACACGGTGATGTCGGCGCTGGAGCCGTTCGACGTCTGCGTCACCCTCTGCTTCACCCCTCCCAGCTGCGGTATACGCCCCGACCACACCTCCCCCCCGCGGGACGTGGAGGAGTTCGCCCGGTTCGCGGCGCGCATGACGGAGCGCTACGCGGCCCCCCAGCTCGCGGGCGGGCAGACGTAGTCCTCCGGCGACGGAGGTCCGCATCGTGCTCATGGGGGAGAGGGGGCGAGACGGGAGTCGTACTCGGTGGACCAGCGCTGGATGCGCTGGTTCACCTCGTCGGCCCAGACGCCGGAGACGAGGCGCTGCGCCAGCCGGACGCCCAGCCGGACGGCGTGGCTCCGGGCCGCCTCCTCCTCGCGCCCCTCGCGGAGGTGGGTGGCGGCTTCCATCTCGATGGCGAACGCCAGCCGGTCGAGATCGGTGAATATCCTGCCGCGGAGAGTTGCTGCTTCGGGTGCTTCGTCTGGAGACGGATGACTCAGCATGGCAACTCGGGCAAGAGCGGTCGGTGGTGAAAAACCGGTCATTTCATGCGACGTCGGCCACCGTGGCACTACGCGGTTAGCAACTCCCGTGCCGCATGGGCTCACGAGTTGTGCAAGACAGCGCCTAAGTTTTTGAGGGGATCTTTCCGGAACAAACGGGTTACGCCGGCTCCAGCGCGGGGATGGCGTGGGCCGCGACCGCCTCCACCAGCGCCAGGAGGTACGGCGGTACGGGCTCCGCGAGCACGGCGCTCCATTCCCGGTGGATCCCGCCCCGCCCCAGGGGTAGGGCGCGGAGGGTGCCGGCCTCCAGCTGGGGCCGCACCGCCCACCTCGCCATCACCGTCACCCCCAGGCCGGCGCGGACCAACTCCACGATCCCCTCGGTGAGCTGCATCCACGAGACCTTCCTCGGCGAAGCTCCCGCGGGGTCCAGGAAGTCGCGGAAGAGGGTGAGTTCCTCTGCCGGGACGGTGTAGAGGATGAGGTGCTCGTCCCGGAAGTCCTCCGGCCCGACGAAGGGGAGCCGCTCCCAGCGGTGCCCCGGGGCGGCGACCGCCACCAGCTCGTCCTCGAACAGGGGGAGCTGCCTCACCCCCGGACCGCTCACCGGCCGCGAGACGATGGCCAGGTCCAGTCTCC
>DATAAL010000770.1:0-7408 GCA_036260145.1 Longimicrobiaceae bacterium
GGCCTTCGCCCTGGCCGCCTTCAATCTCCTGGCCACCTGGGACGGCCTATATGCCGACGAGCACGGCTTCATTCCCCTCTCCATTGCGCAACTGGTCCTCTGATTTGATCTACTGCGCAATGGGGCTAGCACCACTGGTTACTAACCTGGGCCACTGCTGATCCCACGGCGAAGACCGCCGCAGTGACAGCCAGAAGCCCGCTGCCGCTCATTCCTCTTATGATCATTTTGAGCCCCACGTGTTGAAAGGTGTGCACTGGGACCGTGTTGTCGTATGAGCTTACGATCGATCAACTACACCGTAGAACTGCACAGCCATTGTCGAGCAGATAGCAGGTGTGACCATTCAGCTTTTCGCAGAGACGCGCTCCCCTGCAATCCGTGTTCGGACACCCACCACCATCCTCTCCGGGGATGTAGCGCATACTGATCTGGGCCACTGCTGATCCCACGGCGAAGACTGCCGCAGTGACAGCCAGAAGTCCGCTGCGGCTCAGTTTTGTTGCGATCATCCGCTCCTCCCGATCTGAATTGGGTTCGAAACTTCGAGCAGTGATGCACCGCCCGGCTACTCCCCGGTCGATCCCTCGCCCCATGAGCGCCTACAGCATCATAATTCACCACCACATCCATAGCAATATTGTCGGCAATAGGGCGCATAGAAACGGGTGATCTCCACTCCACCCGTGTGGGAGAGCCCCTCACCGGGCGGAGAGGCGCCATGAACAGGGGCGCCAGCTTCGCGGTGCCGCCCCGCCGCTTTTGGTCCCTGTAGCCCTCAGGCGAACACCACCGAGCGGAGCCCTCCCGCCGTGGGCTCCAGGCAGCGCTCGTAGACCGCCGCCGCGGCGGCCACGTCCTGCAGCGCCATCCCGGTGGAGTCGAAGACGATCACCTCCCCGGGCGTCTCCCGCCCGGGACGGACCCCGGCGACCACCTCCGCGAGGTCCGCGTGCACGTCGGCGGGGTCGAGCACACCCGCCTCCACCGCGTGGTGGAGGTCGCCGATCCGGGCGCACTGGGCGCGGATGTCCGTCACCACCTTGGCAGACGCCAGCAGGGCGGGCGCGAGCTCCCGCTTCGTCTCGTTGTCGACCCCGACCCCCGCGACGAAGCTCCCCGCCGGAACCTGCTCCGGATACAGCAGGAACTCGGTGGAGGTGGTGCACAGGACCACGACCTCGCTCCGCCCCACCGCGCGTCCGAGATCCGGCTCCGGCACCACCTCCAGGCCCAGCTCCGCCGACATCTCCTCCGCGTACGCGCGGACCCGCTCCGCGAGCACGTCGCAGGCGTACACGCGGCGGAGCGGGAGCACCTCGGTCAGCGCCCTGAGCTGCTCCCGCCCCTGCACCCCGCAGCCGCAGACCGTGACGACCGAAGCCTCCGGCGGGGCGAGGAAACGGGCGGCCACCGCGGTGGCCGCCGCCGTGCGACGGGCCGTGATCTCCACCGAGTCCATCACCGCAAGCACCCTCCCGTCGTCCGCGTCGCAGAGGACCACCACCCCCTGGATGGTCGGGAGGCCGTGCCGCGCCGGGTTTCCCGGGAAGTTCCCGTTGGTCTTCGCCGCGAAGTAGCGCCTCCCCCCCAGCTCCAGGATCCCCGCCTTGACGTGGAAGCCCCCGCCGTCGGCGTGCACGGACAGCGTCTCCGGCGCTCCGGCCCGGCCCTCGCCCAGCAGGCGGAACGCCTGCTCCACAGCCGCGATGCAGTCGCGCAGGGGGAGCAGGGCGGCCACGTCGGAATGGTTCAGGATCAGGGTCTCCATGGGATTCTTGCGCTGGGGGGGTTACAGGGATACAATTGAATCATGAATGATACGGAGGGATCAAAAGCGCAAGAGGACCGTACCCCTCCCGGGCGGTGGCTGCTCTTCATCCACCACCTGCCACCCAAGCCCGACTACCTGCGGGTCAAGGTCCGCCGGCGCCTGCAGAAGCTCGGCGCCGTGCTGGTGAAGTCCTCCGTCTATGCCCTCCCCGCCAGCGAGGACGCGCTGGAGGACTTCCAGTGGCTCCGGCGCGAGATCGTGGACGAGGGGGGCGAGGCCGTGGTGTGCGAGGCCCTCCTCCTGGCCGGCCTGGACGACGGCGAGCTCCGGGAGATGGTCCGTGCCGACCGGGACCTCCGCTACGCGGAGATCGCCGCGGAGGCGCGCGCGCAGCTCCTCGGCCGTTCCGCCGGCGACGACGGAAGGCGGACGGACCTGGAGGCGCTCCACGCCCGGCTGCGCCGCCGGCTGGACGAGGTGGTGGCGATCGACTTCTTCGAGGCACCCGGGCGCGCCGACGCCGAGCACGCGCTGCGGGCGATCCAGGCACGGCTCAACGGGGAGGAAGGGATGGAGAGCACCACCGAGGCACCGCAGGCGCGGATCCGGCCCGGCACGGTCTGGGTGACACGCCGGGGGGTCAAGGTGGACCGCATCGCCAGCGCCTGGCTCATCCGGCGCTTCATCGACCCGGCGGCAACCTTCCGGTTCACGGCGCCGGACGCCCCCCCAGCGCCGGGCGAGGTCCGCTTCGACATGTTCGAGGGCGAGTACACCCACGAGGCGGACCGCTGCACCTTCGAGACGCTCCTCCTCCGCTTCGGCCTCGACGGCAACCCCGGGCTCCGCGTCCTGGGGGAGGTGGTGCACGACATCGACTGCAAGGACGGGAAGTTCGGCCGGGCCGAGACGCCCGGGGTCGCGGCACTGGTCCAGGGGATCGTCGCGGCCCACAACTCCGACGAGGCGCGCATCGAGACGGGGATGACGATGCTGGACGGGCTGTACGCCGCGTTCCGGGGGGAGCCCCGATGACCCCGGACCTGCGACGGCTCGTCCGCTACTTCCTGCGGCTCGGCGCGACCGGCTTCGGCGGGCCGATCGTGCTCGTGGAGCACATGCGGCGCGACCTGGTGGACGAGCACGGCTGGATCTCCGCGGAGGAGTACCGGGACGGGCTCGCGCTCTCGCAGCTCGCCCCCGGCCCCCTCGCGGCGCAGCTCGCGATCTACCTGGGATGGGTCCGGGGCGGGACGCGCGGCGCGACGCTGGTGGGGCTCGCGTTCGTGGCGCCGTCGCTGGTGATGGTGCTCGCGCTCTCCGCCCTGTACGTCCGGCTGGGCGGGATCCCCTGGATGGTGAGCGCCTTCTACGGGGTGGGAGCGGCGGTGATCGCGATCATCGCGCGGAGCGCCTTCGTCCTGGCACGCAGGACGCTCGGACGCGACCGGCTGCTCTGGGGGATCTTCGCGGTGAACGGGGTGGTCACGGCGTGGACCGCCTCGGAGCTGCTCTGGGTGCTGCTGGCGAGCGGGGTGGCGGTGATGGTCGTGCGCGGCCACCATCCCCGGATCCCCCTGCGCACCGTGGCGCCGGCGCTCGCGCTCCCGGTCGGGCTCCTCGGGGTGGGCTCCACGCTCCACGCGCAGCTCTTCTTCTTCTTCGCGAAGGCCTCGCTGGTGGTCTTCGGCAGCGGGCTCGCCGTGGTGCCGTTCCTCTACGGAGGGGTGGTCGAGACGCACCACTGGCTCGACGACCGCCAGTTCCTGGATTCGGTCGCCGTCTCGATGCTGACCCCCGGCCCGGTGGTGATCACCGTGGCCTTCATCGGGTACCTGGTGGCCGGACCGGGTGGGGCCGCGGTGGCGGCGCTGGGGATGTTCCTCCCCGTGTACCTGGCGGTGGTGCTCGCGGCCCCGTACTACCACCGCATCCGCGAGCGGGCGTATATCCGCGCCTTCGTGGAGGGGGTGACCGCGGCGGCGGCCGGGGCCCTCGCAGGCGCCACGGTGGTGCTGGCGCAGCGGGCCATCGTGGACCTCCCCGCCGTGCTGATCGCGCTCGTCGCCTTCGCGCTCCTGGACCGCCGGCTGAAGGTGCCGGAGCCCGCGCTGATCCTGGCGGCCGGCGTGGCGGGCGTGCTCCTGAAGGCGTGAGGCTAGGACCCGCCCCAGCTCCCCCAGTACAGCAGCACCAGGATCAGCCCGAGCACGATCCGGTACCAGGCGAAGGGGCGGAAGGTGTTCTTCGATACGTAGGCGAGCAGCTTGCGGATCACCACCAGCGCCGACACGAACGCCACGATGAACCCGATGGCGAACACCGGGATGTCCGCGGCGGTCGCCACGTCCAGGATGTCCCCCACCTTCACCAGCGACGCCCCGAACATCGCGGGGATGGCGAGGAAGAAGGAGAACTCCGTGGCCGCGGTGCGGGAGAGCCCCAGCGCCAGCCCGCCGATGATGGTGGCCCCGGAGCGGGAGATCCCCGGCCAGAGGATCGCCAGCACCTGGAAGAGCCCCACCCCCAGCGCCTTCCGCACCGGGATGTCGTCCACCGACTCCACGCTGGGCCTGCGGAAGAGGCGCTCGATCAGCAGGATCGCCACCCCACCCACCACCAGCGCCAGCGCCACCGGAAAGGGCTTGGAGAGGTGCGCCTCGATCCAGTCCTTGGTCGGCAGCCCTACCACCACCGCGGGGATCGTCCCGATCACCAGGTTCAGTATCAGCCGCCGCGACTCCGGCGAGCGCCAGGTGCGGAGCACATTCAGGATCTTCTCCCGGTACAGCCACACCACCGCCAGGATGGCCCCGAGCTGGATGAAGACGATGAAGGCGAACTCCTTCTTCCCCTCGAAGTCCAGCCAGGCCTGGAAGAGGATGAGGTGGCCGGTGGAAGAGACCGGGATGAACTCCGTGGCGCCCTCCACCAACCCGAGGATCACGGCTTTCAGGTACAGGATCCAATCCATGTGATGTGCTCGACGTTCTGGAAGAAAGGCTGCCGGGCAACGGCAAGCGGCATGCCCCGACCGGACGCGACACGGGCCGGGCACGCTGCACCACGCAGAAGGATCGGGTGTCTGGAGACAGGAATGCGCCTTCAGAAGCGATCTCCGAAAGCTTTTTCTTGACCATGATCATCCGGTGTCGCATTTTACACTCCGGCCGTGCGGGGCCGGATGCGGACTTCCCACACCGGAGGATTGTCATGACCAAGCTCGGAAAGCTCCTGGCCGTTTCCTACTCGGCAGCCATGATGTTCGGTATGCTGGCTGTGGTCCTCGTCACCGTGCCGGCTCAGGCCGGCACCCAGAGCAAGCGCTGCGTCGTCTACCCCGACGGTACGATCCACTGCGCCGGCTGCCACTGCAGCGGCGGGCAGTGCACCTGTACGATTCCACCGTCGTGATCCGCATCTCCTGACCCACGCACTCACCCGCCGCCATCCGGCTCCCGCACACCGGCGTCCCTCTCCGATCCGTTCCCCCGCCGCCAACGCCGCCGCACCGCGGCGCTGGTGGTCCCCACCCCCACCGTCACCGCCGAGCCGATCAGCGCGAACCAGAGCGTGTCGATCACCTTCGGCGCGGCGCCGAACTGCTGCACCGCCCAGAGCGTGGTCATCCCCGCGACGGCGACCGCCATCCCGGTCACCGCGTCCCGCTCGTCCGCGCGCCGGGAAAGGATCCCCAGCAGGAAGCCCCCGAGCAGCCCCCCGTAGGTGAAGGAGGCGATCTGCAGGGCGATCACCACCACCGGCGTTCCCGTAGCCACCCACTGGAAGGCCAGCGACAGGACGATCAGCACGATCCCCCACAGCAGGGTGAAGCGCTTCCCCAGGCGGAGGAGGTGCTCCTGCGAGTGCTCGCGGCGGGAGAGGGGGACGTACACGTCGTGCACCGACACCGCGGCGAGCGCGTTCAGCGACGACGACATGGCCGCAGCCAGGATCGCCGCCACCACCAGCCCCGAGACGGCCGGTGGGAGCTCCTGCACCGCGAAGCGCGGGAAGATCTGGTCCGGGGTCTCGAAGGTCTGCCCCCGGTAGAAGACCCAGAGCCCCACCCCGATCACCAGGAACAGGGCGAACTGCGCCAGCACGATCACCCCGGAGGCCACCAGCGCCCGCCGCGCGTCGCGCAGTGAGGGGGAGGCCAGGAGGCGCTGCACGATCAGGTGGTCCGCCCCGTGGGAGGCCATGGTCAGGAAGGCCCCGCCGAACACCCCGGTCAGGATCCACTTCGGGTCCGCGAACCCCCCGCCCGGGTGGAGGATCCGGAGCTTGTCCCCCGGGGCGGCCGCCGCGGCGATGGCCTCCCACCCGCCGGGGATCCGCTGCAGGATCACCCAGAGCACCACCACCCCTCCCAGGATGTAGATGAACATCTGCACCACGTCCACCCACACCACCGCGCTCAGCCCCCCGTAGTAGCTGTACACCAGGGTGAACACCCCGATGATCAGGATGCACTGCCACGCCGGGAGCCCGGAGAGGAGGGTCACCGGGATGGCCGTGGCGAAGATCCGCACCGCGTCGGCCAGCGCCCGCGTTACCATGAAGATCAGCGAGGCGAAGCGGCGCGCCACCCCCCCGAAGCGCTGCTGGAGGAGGACGTACGCCGTGGCGATCTCCCCGCGGAAGTAGCGGGGGAGGAGGAAGAGGGAGATGCCGATGCGCCCCAGCACGTACCCGGTGGCGAGCTGCAGCATCCACAGGTCGCTGGCGTACGCCGTGGCCGGGACGCTGATCACGGTGAGCGCGCTGGTCTCGGTGGCCACCACCGAGAAGCACACCGCCCACCAGGGGATGGAGCGGTCGGCGAGGAAGTAGTCCTGCGCATCCTTCTGCCGCCGCCCGAACCAGGCGCCCAGCAGCGTGATGGCGACGATATACCCGACGGTGATCGCCAGGTTGAGGGGGGTGAAGGTGCCCACGTCGGAGGCGGGTGGGTGGAGGCGCGAGCGCGGATCGCGAAAGGCGGGAAGGTACAGCGGCGCGTGGCGGAGGGAAACCCTGCCGGGGGTCACTCCCGGCGCTGGTCCGGCACCGGGAGCTCCTCGAACGACCGGCCGTTACGCACGGGCCGGGGCGGGGTCGCGGAACCCGGCCGCCCGGTGCGAGTTGTCGCAGAAGGGCATGTGCTCCGACTTCCCGCAGCGGCAGAGGGCCACGCGGGTGTCCCTGCGGACCGGCTCCCCCTCCCCCGTGACCACCTCCACCGGTCCCCGGACGTAGAGGGGGCCGTCCCGGACCACCCGGAAGGTGGTGTCCCCGGGCACCGGCTCCTGCGGCCCCCCGTCATGGCGGACGTAGTGGAGGGCCCCGGTTGGGCAGCGCAGCACCGCCTCCGCCACCGCGTCCGCGGCGGCGTCGTCGATCTGCACCCAGGGGCGGCGGCGGGGATCGAAGACCCGGGGGAGCGCGCGGATGCACTCGGCGCTGTGGATGCAGCGCTCGGCGAACCAGAGCACGCTGATGCGGTCGGAGCGGTACTCCCGGGTGAGCCCGGGCGGGGCCTGGTTGGGTGCCTCGGGCCGCGGAGGCGCACCGCACCCGCCGGCGCTGGCGTCAGCCTGGTCGGGGTTCGAGGAAGAGGGGGGCTCCATGGTCAGCTCGGCATCCGGGGCG
>DATAAL010000771.1:0-22061 GCA_036260145.1 Longimicrobiaceae bacterium
GTTGTCGTCCAGCGCCTTCCCGCCGGACAGGTAGAGCCACCGCCCTGGACTCTGGTAACGGAGGCCGAGCGCCGCGTTGATGGCCGCGATCCGCACCGCGACCGGGTCGTACACCGCGCGGCCCGCAGAGGCCTCGGCCACCCACTGGGCACAGGCCGGGGAGGAGAGAGAACAGAAAAGGGCGGGGAGGAGCAAGCCCCCCCCCGCAGCAAACCTCCAGCGCCTCATGCAGATCCGGGTGGCGGGAGCGAGATCCGGCTGTTGGTCCCGCCGAAGCTGTCCGCCACGTGCGGAGCGTGCGGGTCGGGGATCCACTCCTTGCCGTCCACCACGAACACGTAGTCGTGCACCCCCGGCTTCAGGGGGACCAGCGCGGACCAGACCCCCGGCTCCGTCTCCTCCAGGAGATTCTCCGGCTTCCACCCGTTGAAGGTCCCCGCGATCGCCACCTGATGGGCCCCCTCCGCCTCCAGGCGGAACTGGACGTACACCACCGGCGGGGCCGCCGCCCGGTTGGTCGCCACCTGGACGAACGGCGGGGCGCCGCGCCCGGCGGGCGCGGCGGGATCGCGGAGCCGCGCCGGGAGCTGGAGCACGGCGAACACCGCGAGCATCGCCGCGCCCAGCGCATACGCCGGGCGGAAGGTCAGCCGCACCGGGCGCGGATCCCAGAGCCACTCCAGGATCCGGCGCCACGCGGCGGGCTCCCCGGTGGCGGCGGGAGCCTCCCGCTCCCGCGCGGGGAGGCTGCGCATCACCGCCGCCGTCAGGTCGGGGGTGGGGAGGGCGCGCAGAGAGTCGACCACCGGCCCGAGCACTCCCTCCAGCTCCGCGAGCCGGGCTCGCTCCTCGGGAGACAGGTCGTCCCGGGCCAGATCACCGTCCAGGCAGGCGTGGATACGATCGTTCATGACAGGGTACCGAGCGGAGATTACACACGGGCTCCGTACGAAAGACGATCCAGCCCCGGGCGGCGTCACACCCCCGTTCGGAACCAACCGGTCGTATATTCTACACCCCGTGCTCCTGGGTTCCAACCTTTTCCTCCCCATCCCTATCCAACCCGGTGAACCCAGGACCGGACCACCGGAGTGATGACCCTGACCAAGAACCCGGACACCACCTCCTCCTCGGGAGACGCCGTCGACGCGCTGCTGGCAGCCAGCGGGGACGCGCGGGCCTTCGAGAGACTGTACCGCAGACACGCCGCGAGGATCCACACCCTCGCCGGACGGATGATCGGCGCGGACGAGGCGGACGAGGCCACGCAGGACGTGTTCGTCCGGGCCTGGGAGAAGCTGAAGACCTTCCGCGGGGAGTCGGCGTTCGGGACCTGGCTGCACCGGCTGGCGGTGAACCTGATCCTGGCGCGCCGGGCGGCCTCCGCCACCCGGAAGACGCGGTTCGGGGGGGACGA
The DNA here is from genome assembly GCA_036260145.1 of Longimicrobiaceae bacterium. Classification (GTDB taxonomy): domain Bacteria; phylum Gemmatimonadota; class Gemmatimonadetes; order Longimicrobiales; family Longimicrobiaceae; genus JAFAYN01. The sequence continues at coordinate 1,418 of DATAAL010000771.1, forward strand.
GTCGCACCTGGAGACCGCCCCCGCCCGTCCGGTGACCCCGGAGCTGGCGATGGACTTTGAGACGGCCATCGCCCGCCTCCCCGACGGCGCCCGGCAGGTCTTCGTCCTCTTCGACGTGGAGGGATACCGCCACGAGGAGATCGCGGAGATGCTCTCCATCACGACCGGGACGTCGAAGTCGCAGCTCCACCGCGCCAGGATGATCCTGCGCGAGCACCTGAAGTGAGAGAGGGTAGCCCGATGAGTGACCGCTGGACGGACCGGCTGTCGGAGTATCTCGACGGCGAGCTCGGGCCCGAGGAGCGCCGGGAGCTGGAGGCGCACCTGGAGGAGTGCACCGAGTGCGCGGAGATCCTCGACGACCTGCGCCGGGTGATCGAGAGCGCCGCCTCCCTGGGGGACCGGGAGCCGGAGAAGGAGCTGTGGCGGGGGATCGAGGAGCGCATCCGGCGGGAGCCCCCTGAGATCCAGGTCGTGACCCTCTTCGACACGAAGCGGGAGCGGCGGAGGATCTCGTTCTCGGTCCCCCAGCTCTTGGCGGCGAGCATCGTCCTGGCCGTGCTCTCGGCCGGGTCGGTGTGGATGGCGCTGCGCGGCGCTCCGGGGACGGGCGGGACGGGACCGGTGGCGCTCGAGCCCGCGGTGGTGGTGGGCGACACACGCCCCGGCGACGCCCCCGTCCGGCAGGGTGGGGAGAGCGGGTCCGTCGACGCCGGCTCCGGGGAGGAGACCCCCGGAAGGACCGGTGAGGCGGGGAGCGCCTCCGGTGCTGCCAGCGCCGGGGAGAGGGGGACCGTGGACGGGCGGCTCTCCGCACCCCGCTCCGCGCGACCGCTGGACCGTTCGGGTGACGCCGCCCGGCTGGTGGGGCGGGACCTGACCCACGACCCCACGTACGACGTGGCCGTCGCCGACCTGGAGCGGATTCTGGACGAGGGGCGTGACCGCCTGGATCCCGCTACCGTGCAGACGCTGGAAGAGAGCCTTCGCACCATCGACGGTGCCATCGAGGATGCCCGCCGCGCGCTGGCGGCGGATCCCGCGAACACCGAGCTGAATACCTATCTCGCCGGCACCCGGGAGCGGAAGCTGGAGCTGCTCCGCCAGGCGAGCAAGATCGTGACCGCAACCACCTGACCTGAAAGGATCCTCCGTCCCATGCTGAACCTGATTGCAGGCGGGGTACTGGCCGCGGCGCTCGCCGCGGCTCCCCAGACCGACACCACCTTCGCCGTGCAGCCCGGCGCGCGGCTCGACCTCAACAACATGGGTGGCGAGATCGTGATCCGCGCCTGGGATCGCAGCGCCGTCCGCGTGGAGGCGGAGCACTCCTCCCGCACCCGGGTCGAGGTGCAGAACACCGGCTCCGTGGTCCGGGTCCGCGCCCGGTCGCAGTTCGGCCCCGCGAACATCGTGGACTACCGGATCACCGTCCCCGCCTCCATGGCGCTGGACCTGTCCGGGATGTACTCCGACATCCAGGTGGAGGGGACGCGCGCCGAGGTGAAGGCGCAGACCGTCCAGGGCGAGATCACCATCCGCGGAGGGCAGAACGTCAGCGCCCGCTCCGTGCAGGGGCAGGTGACCGTGCGCGGTGCGCGCGGGAACGTCCGCGTCCACTCCACCAGTGAGGATGTCCACGTCGCCGAGTCCTCCGGCGAGATCATGGTCGAGACGGTGAGCGGCGACGCGGTCCTGGAGCGGATCGACTCGCGCCGGGTGGAGGCCGGCACGGTGAGCGGCGACGTGTTCTACGACGGCTCCCTGCAGAACGGCGGGCGCTACTCCTTCGTCAGCCACAGCGGCGACGTGACCGCCGTGGTTCCGGCGGGGGCGAACGCCACCGTGTCGGTGGCTACCATGAGCGGCGACCTGGACGCCAGCTTCTCCCTCCCGTCGATCGATGAGGAGCGGCGCCGACGCTACTCCTTCACCCTGGGCTCCGGGAGCGCGGAGCTGGAGATGGAGACCTTCAGCGGAGACATCCGCCTGCGCCGCCCCGGGGAGGTCCGGCCCAGGCTGCGCGAAGACCCGGACGAGAGGCGCCCGCCCCGCGCTCCCCGTCCGCCCCGCGAGCCCGGGGTGAGCGCGGAGCCGCGGGAGGTCCCCCGGCCTCCGCGCAACCCGGACGCGCGCTGATCCCCGGCCCCCTCTCCACCCATTCGGAGAATCCACCATGCGTAGACTCGTGCTGATCGCCGCCCTGGGCGCCGGGGCGGCCGCGGCGGCCCCGCTCGCCGCCGACTCCCCCTCCGCGACGGACGCGGGGCTCCGCCGGGAGCAGACGGCACAGGACCCCTTCCGCTGGCGCGGGCGGATCCCCGCCGGCCGGAGCATCGAGGTCAAGGGGGTGAGGGGGACCATCCGCGCCCTCCCCGCCACCGGGAACGAGGTGGAGGTTACGGCGGTGCGCCGGGGCGGGCGGAGCAACCCGGGGACGGTGCGGATCGAGGTGGTGCCGCACGAGGACGGGGTGACCGTCTGCGCGGTGTACCCCCGCGGCCGCCGGGATTCGCGCTGGGGCGGGAGCGAGGAGCCGGGGCGTGGGAGGGAAGGGGAGTACAACCGCTGCGGCAGCGGGGAGTGGCGCAACCTCAACGTGCAGGACAACGACGTGGCGGTGGATTTCACCGTCCGCGTTCCCGCAGGGGTGAGGCTGGTGGCCCGCAACGTCTCCGGCGACGTGGAGGCGGAGGGGCTCCGCAGCAACGTGGAGGCGCGCAGCGTGAGCGGCGACATCCGTCTTTCCACCTCCGGGTACGGCGAGGCGTCCACGGTGAGCGGGGAGATCTTCGCCGCGCTGGGGAGCGCGGCGTGGCAGGACGAGCTCGACTTCAGCACGGTGAGCGGCGACATCACCCTGGAGCTCCCCGCCCGCACCAGCGCCGAGGTCCGGGTGGAGACCCTGAGCGGGGAGATCGATTCCGACTTCCCCCTGGAAGTGGAGCGGCGGAACGTGCGGCGCCGCGCGCGGGGGACGCTGGGAAGCGGGGGGAGGGAGCTGTACCTGACCACCCTGAGCGGGGACGTGCGGCTGGTCCGGTCCCGGTAGGCGGCCCCTCCCTACCTCGTCTCCACCCACCTCCCCACCCCCGGTGGCGCTACCGGCTGCGGGAGCGACTTCAGGTAGTCGATCAGGGCGTCCAGGTCCACCAGCCCGGTGCGGCTCGTCCGTCCCTGCGTCAGAGAGGTGTAGCGGTCTCCACCCCCGGCCAGGAAGTCCGTCACGCCCAGGGAGATCCGGTCCGTGTCCCCGATCTCCCTCCCGTCGGTCAGGCGGATCGCGCGGACGCGCGAGCCCTGCGGGGCACGGGGATCGTAGGTCACCGTCATCCCGGAGACGTGGGCACCCGGGCGCCCCTGGCGGCCGAGAGCGTTCTCCAGGGCGGCGCGGAGCTGGGCGCCGGTCAGCTCCACCGTCACCAGCCCGTTCTGGAAGGGCTGCAGCTCGTAGAGCATCCCGTAGGTGATCGGCCCCGCGGGCATCCCCCGGCGGATGGAGCCGTTGTTCACCAGGGAGGCGTGGGCCCCCGTCGCCACCCGGTGCGCGTCGGCGATCAGGTTCCCGAGGGGGTATTCCGTACTCTCTCCGCGCTCCATCGGGGCGGCGAAGGAGAGCACCACCCGCTCGCTGATGGGCCGCACGTTCTCGTTCCAGGTCTCCACCACCCGGGCCACCGCCGTGTCCGGCGTCACCTCGTCCGCATAGGGAGTCCGCACGGCACGGTACGTCGCGACCGTCCGCCCCTCCCGGCGCTCCAGGTCGGTGACGCTGTATGCCGTGCCGTACGACGCCGCCTCCACCACGGGGATCCCCGCCACCGTCGTCAGCACTCGCTGGTGCGTATGCCCCCCGACGATCAGGTCCACCGGCTCCCGGAGCGCCCGTGTGATCTCCAGGACCTCCCCCTCGCACCCGGAGGATTCCTCCTCCGGCGCCCGTCCGGGAGACGTGCACACGGCGCCCACGTGCAGCGTCACCACCACGAAGTCCGCTCCCGCCGTACGCGCCTCCCGCACCCCCCGGTCGATCGCCGGGGCCTCCGGACCGAACTCCAGCCCCGCCGTCCGCCCGGCCGCCACGATCTGCGGTGTACCCGAGAGCGCGGCACCCACAACCGCCAGTCGCACCCCCCGGCGCTCCAGCATCACCCAGGGCTTCACCCACTCGGGGGCGTGCTGCGTCCCGGCCCGGTAGACGTTCGCCGCCAGCCAGGGGAAGCGGCTCTCCCGGATCCGCGCGCGCAGGGTGTCCACCCCCCAGTCGAACTCGTGGTTCCCCAGGGCCGCGGCGTCGTACCCGCTGGCGTTGTGCGCCGCGATGGTGGCGCGCCCCCAGCTCAGGTTGGAGATCGCCGTCCCCTGCATGTCGTCCCCGCCCGACAGCACGAAGGTGGGTCCTTCGAAGCGCGCCGCGGCACTGTCGAAGTGGGCGGCGAGCACCGCCGACCCCCCCACCGTCCGGTTGGTCCCGCCGGGGCGCTGCGGGAGGAGACGGCCGTGGAAGTCGTTGGTGTGCACGATGCGCACGCGCTTCTCGGGTGCGGGTGCCGCGGCAGGGGGATTCGCCACGCACCCCGCGAGAGCGACGAGGAGGAGCATCGCAAGGGATGCATCCCGGGAGCTGCAAGCCGTCATGAGTCATCCAGGTGGAGATGAGCGCAGCCGTGGGGGCGGCCCCACGGGTGGTCCGCACCACCCAAGCTATCTTCGCCGGCTGCAAACGCAATGCAGTCCGCTGTGACGACAGGTGCGAGATTCCACTTGCCTTTTCCCATTATCGCTCGCACTTTGCAGAACACAGCGCTTCCTTTCTCTCTTTACCTGGAGAACATCCATGCAGCCCCTCCCTCCGAAGCACAGAGAAGCTCAGAAGGACGGATATGTTCTGGTCTACTATCCAGGCTTTCTCCGGGAGGGGAGCATTCAAGCGGGCATGGACCAGCCGGTCGTTCTGTACGAGCAGACGTACCCGCACGACATTCGTGACCAGCCGGACGAGCCGCTCACCCGGTACGTGGTGGGGTTGACGGGTGGAATCAATCAGCGAAACGTCACCCTCACCATCGATGACCCCGAACGCAGCATTGCGGAGATTGTGGTGAGGTTCTATCCGAGGGGGTTCAGGCCGGGGGAGGGACGGATCGCGGACCCGGACGAGACTCTCTCTCTCAGGGACGGCGCGGTTATCTGCCCCCCCATCTGCTAGTCTTCACCGACCCCGGAGGGCGGCCCCATGTCCAGCCGAGCTGCCGTGCTGACCCTCACGCTGCAATGGTTGATCGTGGTGGTGACGCTGGGCCAGGCCGTCGCCGCGCTGCGCGTCGCACGCTGCCGCGGCGGTCTCTCCCGGGTGCACAGGATGGCGTGGATCCTCGTCACGGTCGCGTTCTTCGGGCGCGCGGGACTCGGGATCGTGATGAACGTCGGTGCGGTCTGGGCGTTCACGGCCGGCCAGGAGTCGGAGGTGTTCGCCATGTTCGAACGCGTGAGGGCGATCGGGAACCTCACCAACGCCCTGATCGCCGTGTCGATGGGGTGGGGGCTGGTCGCTCTTCCCTTCCTGCGTGGGCAGCCGATCCCGAGGGTCTGGCAGGGGTGCATCCTCGCCGTGCTCATCCTGCTCGGGATCGGGGTAGGGGTGGGGTGGGACGAGAAGGGCATCTCCCCGCGCGACCTCACCTCTCTCGCCGTCCTCAGCGCCGCCGAACTGATCGGGTTCCTGGTGGCCATGCTGGTGGGGCTCTACCTGCACACGCTGGACCGGTATCTCTGGACCGGTCTGTGTGTGTACGCGGCCCATGTAGCCCTCAACGTGGTGTGGTACTCCGGGATGACGGGGTTCTTCGTTCCCAACGCGTGGTATCCGTCCCCTCGGGTGATGCTGTCGTATGCACTGGTCACGTACACGGTGGTGATCGGGCTCACGCTCCGGCGCCTGGCGCTCGCCCAGCAGGGGATCCGTTCGGGGGGGCTCCTGGAAGCTCGCGGGGAACGCCGGCACCCGGCGCTGAGGTGATCCCGGGCAGGCCACGGAGCGGTAGAGGGCGACACGCTCTACCGTCGACAGGGGATTGTGGTGCACTCAATAGACCGTGCTCTTGCGTTCCCCTTACTTTTCGCGCACTTTGTTTCTCTGCCGCAGTGCGTCCCACCTTCAGTTGCGGAGACTCCCATGTCCAACAATGCTCATGAGCACGTGACCGTGTCTAAGGATGGTTACGAGGTCACCTTCCACCCGGCGTTCTCCAGCCGCTGCGTGGTCCGGAGCAACAGCGAGAACGGCTCGGAGACAGAGCTGTACAGGCAGCAGGAGAAGCACCTGTTCAAGAACGGTGAGAAACACCCCAAGCAGCACACCATCCGGATCCGGGGCGGCCAGCACAATCGTGACCTTGAGCTGGTGGTCAACGACCCGAAGCACCAGATCGCCCGCATCACCGTGGAACTATACGCAGACGGGCATGAGCCGGGCTGGGGATCCGACGATGAAATGGTGGAGACGTTCGTCGTCGACAACAACAGCGTGAGCTGTCCCCCCAACTGCTGATTCTCGGCCACTCCTGAACCTGTTGCCGGGGTCGAACGCCCTGTGAAAACTCTGGTGTTGCAGTGCCTCGTGGTCGTGCTGACGCTGTCCTTCGGGATCGTGTCGCTGAGGGTATCGCGCCATCAGACGATGCACTCCGAGGCACACCGCACCTCCTGGCTGCTCACCGGCATCGCGTGCGTGATCCTGGGCGCTAACGGGGCGATCCAGAACGTCGGAGCCGTGTGGGCGTTCCTCGCCGGTCCCGGGACCGTGGTCTACCAGGGCTTCATACGGTGGACGCCGGTGGGTAACCACAGCCGGAACGTCCTGTCCATTGCATTCGCCGTAGCGTTACTGGTTCAGGGATTCGCCAGGCTGCCTCTCAGCAAGAAGGTGGTGTGGGGGTACAGCCTCGCTTTCCTGCTGGCGTCCGGTCTGGGAGGCTGGTACGGGTGGGAGGAGGGGTCTCTCGTCGAGGCGAGGCATTACCTGATGATCGCGGTGCTCGACGGGGTCCAGATGATATTCCTCTTCCTCGCCCTCCTGCAGGCCCTCCGAAGCGAGGGCATGGACCGGCTGCTGTGGGTTTGTCTGGTGCTCTACGCGGTACGCCAGGCCCTGAACGTGTTCTGGTGGTCCGGTGCGGCCTGGGTTCGTGTCCCGGGTGCCTGGCACGCCTCCCTCCTGGAGATCCAGGCTTACTCCTCCCTGGTGTGGACGGCGATGCTGTCCATCGCAGGATACCGCCTCTTCCTCGCCAGGAGGGGTGTCCGCGTGCCTGCCCTGATCGAGACGCCCCTCCTTCATCGGCCTTCGTACCTCGGCTGATCGCTCCGGCTCGCCCCCGCGGTTCAGCAACGATACCGGCGAGCGGTCAGGGAAGCTCGCAGACCAGACGGGACAGGGTTCCCGGCTCCCCCTTCCCCGGCGCCTCGCTGGTGAGGAACACCGTCCCGTCGGAGCGGAGCGCCACGGCCTCGCCCTGCGGCTCGGTGAGGGGGGCGAGGTCCACCCGGTCGGAGGCGGGGTTCCCCCCCGTCAGCAGGTCGTCGGTGCGGAACAGGTGGAGAGCGGTGTAGGTGCGGACCGCCACCCAGCGGCCGTCCGGGGTGGCGGAGGCACCGGTCACCTGGTGCAGCCGCTCCGGTCGGTTCGAGCTCAGACCGGTGATGCGCGTCAGGCGCACGGGGGCGTCGGTGCGGAGGGGGGCGCGGGCGCGGTACAGCTCCACCGTCTCCTTCTTCCCCTTGGTGACGATGAGGAGGTCCCCGCCGGGGAGGACAGCGAGCGCCTCCGCGTCCCGGGGACCGCCGGGGTACACCAGGGTGATCCGCTCCGCGGGGCGGGTGGCGGTGTCGCCGGGGGCGGGCTCGGGGAAGCGGTACACCTCCACGTCCCTGCGGTCGTCGTCGTTGTCGCCGGTGTCGCCCACGTACAGGCAGGTGCCCCCGGGGCAGGGACCCGCGGCGATGTCCTCCCAGTCCTTGTTCTCGGCCCCGGTCACCCGCACCCGTCCGAGCAGGCGCCCGGTGGAGTCCACGGCGAACAGAGACGGGTCGCTCCCGGAGTCGTTGTGCGTCCACAGGACGCCGGGGGTGCGGCGGCTGACCGCGAGGCCGCTGGATTCACGCACCTCCCCGGGGAGTGGGACGGAGCGCTGGGAGACCCGGCACACCTCCACCGGCTCCCCCGTGCCGCGCCCGGTGTCGCCCGGGGAGCAGGCGGCGAGGGTGAGGACGAGCAGGGCGGCACGGGTGCCCCGCGGGGAACGGGTCGGATCGGTCATCGTCACAGGGAGCACGGCGTCAGCGAGTGGCCCCGGTGGGGGCGTTGGCGGCGTGGGGCGCGGTCTCCGGGCGCCGGTAGTAGGAGCCGTCGGAGCCCAGCTCCCAGGCGTCCGGGTCGGCGAGCTGCGTGTCCAGGATACGGTCCAGGCACTCGCGGTGCCGCCGGTCCTCCACGGGGGTGGCCACCTCCACCCGCGTGCTCAGGTTGCGGGTGCGCCAGTCGGCCGAGCCGATGTAGTACTCGGGGTTGGCGGCGTTGGCGAAGTGGAAGATGCGGGCGTGCTCCAGGAAGCGCCCCAGGATGCTGATGACGCGGATGTTCTCGGAAAGCCCGGGGATGCCCGGGCGCAGGGCGCAGATCCCCCGCACGATCAGCTCGGTGCGGACTCCGGCGCGGGAGGCGCGGTACAGCGCAGCGATCATCTCCCGGTCGGCCAGGCCGTTGATCTTGGCGCGGATGTGCCCCCCGCGCCCCGTCCGCGCGTGCTCCGCCTCGCGCTCGATCATCTCCACGAAGCGTTCCCGCATGTTGAAGGGAGCTACCAGGAGGTGCCGGAAGCGGGGCTCCCCGGCCGCGGCGGTGAGGGTCTCGAATAGGTCGTGCACCTCCGCGCCCAGCCCCGGGTCCATGGACAGGAGCCCGAGGTCGGTGTACGCGGCCGCAGTCGCGGCGTTCAGGTTCCCGGTGCCGATGTACACGTAGCGCCGCAGCTCTCCCTCCTCCCGGCGGGTGACCAGCGCCACCTTGGCGTGGATCTTCTGCCCCGGGACCCCGTACACCACCCGGATCCCCTCGGCCTGGAGGTAGCGGGCCCACTCCACGTTGCGCTGCTCGTCGAAGCGCGCGGTCAGCTCCACCAGCGCCGCCACCTCCTTCCCCGTCTCGCTGGCCCGGCGCAGCGCCTCCACGATGCGCGAGGCGAAGTTGGTGCGGTACAGCGCCAGCCGGATGGAGACCACCTCCGGGTCCTCGGCCGCCTCCAGGAGGAAGCGCTCCACCGAGCACTCGAAGGAGTCGTAGGGGAAGTGGACCAGCACCTCCCGCTCCTGGATCGCCTCGACCACCGGCCGCGAGGTGTCGATGGCCACGCGGCTCTCGAAGGGCGGGTAGTGCAGCTCCGGGCGGGGGAGCCCGGCGATCTCGCGCAGGGCGCGCAGGTCGACCAGCCCGTCCACCGGGTACACGTCCTCCTCGTCCAGGACGGCGTTCTCGCCACGGGCCTCGTAGCGCAGTTCGCACAGCAGGAGGTCGCGGATCTCGGGCGGCATGGCGCTCTCCACCTCCAGCCGCACCACCGGCCGGAAGGGGCGCCGGGCCAGCTCCTCCTCCACCGTGCGCAGCAGGTTCGCCACGTCCTGGTCCTTGGGAAGGTGCAGCTCGGCGCTCCGGGTGACCCGGAACAGGTAGGCGTACCTCACCTCCATCCCGGGGTACACCTCCCCCAGGTGGGTGCAGATCACCTCCTCGACGGGGACGAAGCGCTCCCGGTCCGGGAGGGGGACCAGCCGGGGGAGCTCGCCGGGGAGCTCGATGACGCTGAAGCGCTCTTCTCCCTCGCCCGGGTCGCGGACCAGCACCGCCAGCGCCGGGCGCAGGTTGCGGATGTGGGGGAAGGGGTATCCAGGTCCCACCGGGAGCGGGGCGAGGAGCGGGTGGATCTCCTCGCGGTAGTAGCGGTGCAGGAAGACCCGGTCCCCCTCCACCAGGTCGGAGACGCGGGAGATCCGGATCCCGTGCCTCGCCAGCTCGGGAAGGAGCCCGCGGAGGAGGGTGTACGCCTGGCCGCTCAGCTCCCGTGCGCGGGTGCGCATGACATCGAGCTGCACCTGCGGGGTGGCACCGTCCATGGTGTGCTTGGTGCTCCCGGCGGCCACCTGCTGCTTGAAGCCGGCCACGCGCACCCGGAAGAACTCGTCCAGGTTGGCGCCGAAGATGGAGACGAAGCGCACCCGTTCCAGGGGGGGGGTGCGGGGGTCCTCCGCCAGCACCAGGACCCTGCGGTTGAAGGCCAGGGTGCTCAGCTCCATGTTGAGGAGCGACCCCGGGGGGAGGTCTTCCACGACCGCGCCGCTCCCGGTCGGGGACGCCGAGCGGCGGCTCCGCCGTCGTGTCTTACCGCGGCCGAACGCGTCGATCCCGGCGCGCATCGCGGTGTGCAGCGCCGTCAGGATCTGACCGTTGTCCGCAGGGCCGCCGTGGGGGCGCGGAGCGTCGTCCCGGGGGGTGTCCGCCCCGGCGAGGAGGATCCGGGCGCGCTCCATCCGCTCCTCGCGGGTGGGACGCAGGAGGAACTCGGCCGCCAGGTCGCGCACGGCGTCGTCGGCCTCCGGCGCGGCGGTGTCCGGGAAGCGGAGCTCCAGCTCGAACAGCTCCGCGGCCTCCTGCCCGCTGCGCGCGGTGGTGGCCTCGCAGGCCAGGAGCGCCCGGGCGCCGCGGGCGCCGTCCAGCTCCAGGCTCCGGGTGCGGCGGACCGTCGCCAGCTCCAGGCGGGGGGCGAGGCGCGCCGGGTCCACCAGGGCGCGGAGCAGGTGGGCGGGCTCGGTGTCGCTCCGGAACGCCTCCCCCGGGTCGGTCCCGGGGAGGTCGGCGACCGCGCGGCGGTGCGGGGCGCCCCCCTCGGGGTCGCGGACCTCCACGGTGAGGGTGCTCCCGTCGCTGGCGCGGATCCGCATGCAGACGGTGACGCCCCGCCGCTCCAGGTCGCCGGCGGGGGTGTCGAAGTACACGTCCCGGAAGAAGTCGAGCTCCGCCGGGCCGCAGCGCAGCCCGCCGGGGGTGGGATCGGAGGCGATCCGGTCCAGCGCCCCGGGGCCCGGTACCTCGAATCGGAGCACGCGCTCGGTGGTCATCCCGTGGGCCGGAGGCGGCTCAGAAGGGGAAGCCGAGGCGCACGTACACGTCGTCCCGCTCGCCGCGGGCGTAGGTGACGCTCAGCACCGCCGCCCGCTGCCGGAAGGCGAACCAGAGTCCACCCCCCACCGCGGAGTGCCAGGTGTCGGACGACTCCCCGCCGGCGTACACCCTCCCGGCGTCCGCCAGCAGGGTGGCGCCCACCTCGCCGTGAACGAGGAGCTTGGCGGGGAGGAGGACGCTGCGCAGCTCGGCGTTTCCGTATATGGCCCTCTCCCCCACGAAGCGCTGGAAGGGGTAGCCGCGGAGGGTCCGGGAGCCGCCCATGAAGGCGGCCTCCTGAAAGGGGAAGTCGCCCCACGCCTGCACTCCCCCGCCGCGCAGCGCCAGGGTCGGTCCGCGGCGCCCGGGGAGGGAAAGGTAGGCGCGGGCCTCGGCGTACGCGTTCCCGAAGGGGCCGTCCAGGTCCCACACCACCGGGAAGGCGGCCCCGCCGGCGCGTACCCACACGCCGTTGCGGGGGAAGGTCTCGGAGTCGCGGGCGTCCCACTCGGCCGCCGCCTGCGCCCCGATCTCCCCGAACGCCTCGCTCCCGCGGGGGCGGAGCTGGGCGACGGGGGTGCCGGACTCCACCTCCGCGTCGTAGTAGCGGAGCACCGGGCCCGTGGCGAGCATCAGCCGCCGCGCGAGGGGGAGGTGCCAGAGAGGCTCGATGCGCGCCGCGGTGTGCCACACCTTGTAGCGGTCGCTCCCTCCCCCACCCGGTGTCCGGTTCCCGAAGCCGTGGAAGCGGGTGACCTCCATCCCGGAGAGGCGCGCCAGGATGTCCAGATACGCCTCCGAGTTGACGCGGCGGATGTCGGCCGTGTACTCCGCGGCGAAGCGACCCTCCAGCGGCGCGTACAGCCCCTGCACCGACCAGCGGGAGGCGTGGGGCTGGCGGCGGAAGCCGTAGCGGACCGCTCCCGGCCCGCCCCCGATCACCGGACCGACGTTGGACCTCCACCCCACGAGGGGGCGGAACACGGACTGGCTCTTCCCCCACTCGCGCGGGGGGTCCACCAGGTTGCCGCGGGTGTGCTCCGGCTCCTCGTAGGGGCGGCGGTCCACGCGGGTGCCGCCCGGAGCCACGAAGCGATTGTCCCCCCGGGAGTCGTAGAAGGCGGTGCGGGTGCCGGGGACGCGGGAGCGGTTCTCCAGCACGTCGTCCCCCCCGCCCCCGATCACCCGGACCAGGATGCTCTGCGCAGCGTCCCCTTGGACCACGACGTGATCGTCCCCTCCCTCCAGGAACACCCGCACCTCGCGGGTCTCGGCGGGGACGAAGCGGCGCCGGTAGAAGGGCTCCGCGGCGGGACGGTCTCCGTCCAGCTCGAAGAGCCGCACCTCCACGCTCCCGTCGGCGAAGCGCTCGATGTCCGCCCGCTCGCGCTCGTCGGTGCCGTGCAGCTCCGCCTCGCGCGCGATCTGCTCGTAGAAGCGACCCGCCACCTCCCGCAGCCGGTCCCGCCGGCCCCGCAGCGCCCCTCCGACCTCGCGGGCGCTCCGCTCATAGTACTCGGGGGGCATACGGCGCAGCGCGGCCTCGATCACCTCGTCGGTGAGACGGCCCTGCAGCCGGGCGGCCACTCCGTCGAAGTCGGCGCGCGTCAGGTCCGCCAGGAGGCGGCGGTCCAGGTGCTGGGCGTTGATAGTGAGCCCGTACAGGTTGCCGGGGTACTCCGGCCGGTAGAGCACCGCCTTGGGGTAGTTCCCGCGGCCGGCCCGGATCAGGGCGCCGTCGTAATCCACGAACACGTAGTCGCGGTCGCGGGGGATGGCCCGCCAGAGCCGCTCGCGCCCCTGGTCGAAGCGAGCCCAGCGGTACTGGTCCTCGTGCCGGTCCCAGTCGCCGAAGAGGAGGTCCATCAGCCGCCCGACCAGGTAGTCGCGGGAGTCCAGCCGGTTGCGGGGATGGTCCTCCAGCTCCTCGAAGAGCTTCTCGGTTCCGACGATCCGGACCGCCCCCGCGAAGGCCGGGGCGGTCCGCTGGGCTTCGGTCTCCTCCGGGTCGCCCTGGTCGTCCTCATCGTCGTTGTCGTCCTCCTCCGCCCTCCCGGCCTCCTCCTCGCCCCCGCCCTGCTCGTCGTCGCTCTCCGGGTCGTCGGGGCGCTCCTCGATCATCCCCAGCATCCCCGCGAAGTCGCTGCGGAACTCCCCCAGGAAGGGGTGATCGGGCATCACGTACAGCCGCGGGGAGACGTGCAGGACCCCCGCGGCGTCCAGCAGCGCGTCGGCGACCAGCGCGGCGGCCGGGTGCAGCGAGGAGACCTGGTCCTGGATGACCCAGTCCACCACGGTGTTCTTGAGGTCCTCCGGGAGGGCGCGGGTGTGGTCCTTGTCCACGGAGCGGAAGGAGTACTCCCGTCCGTCCGCCCCCATCAGCCGCAGCGAGAGGGTCTGGTTCCCCCCGCCACGCCGCAGCGGCCTCAGCCCCCCGGCGAAGCGCTCGGGGTCGAGCACCTCCACCCGGAACGGTGTGGTCCACAGGTGGCGGTAGTCCTCCCCCAGGAGCAACCGGTGCACCCCCCCGGCCCCGTACTGCTCGCCGGCGGTCACCACCACCGTGCGGCCCTGGGCGCGGAGCGGCGCCGGGAGCGCCAGGGCCAGCATGGCGAGCAGGATCCTACGGGTTCGCAGCATCAGCATGGTTCCCTCGTTACGGCGTGGCCGGCCGGGTCTGGGCCCGCTGCGCCGGCGCTCCCGCCGTTGGCTCGAGCCACATGGAAAAGTTCTCGGCGTAGTTCCCCTTCCCGTCCACCACGATCACCGCCAGCCGGGCCCGTCCGTCCTGGAGGATGCTGAGCCGCATGAAGCCGCTCGCCCGCCGCACGTACTGCGACCCCGTGATGGCCCGCACGGCGGTGGTGTGCCCGTAGACCCCGCCCCCGCTGACCACCATGTACCGCGCCGGATTCCGCCGTAAGACCTGGAGGTTGTGCTCGTGCCCCGCCGCGTACAGCAGCGGCGGGTGCTCGCGGAAGGCGACGGTCAGGTACTGGATCATGCGCCGGTAGCGCTCGCCCGTCACGTCCTGCTGGGCGAAGAAGCCGGCCTGGCGGACCCAGGGGTGCAGGGGGAAGAGGTACGAGGGCCAGTCGAAGTACCCCCCGTGCTGCCCCCCGGACACCAGGGGGTGATGCGCCACCACCACCGTCGACCGGGTCGCGGCGTTGCGCAGCGCGCTCCGGATGGAGTCGACGACCTGCGCCTCCGTCTTGGTGGCGCAGGGGGAGCTGTCCCTCACCGGCCTCTCGAACTCGTGGAGCCACCACTGCGTGTCCAGCACGATCAGGCGCAGCGCCTCCCCGAAGTCCAGCACCTCCGGCCCCGGGCACCCGTTCACGGGGAGCACTCGCACCGCCTCCTGACCGCGCGCGGCGACGTACTGAGCCTGCCGCATCACCGCGGCCAGCCCCCCCGGGCCGCCGGCCTCCCAGTCGTGGTTCCCCGGGACCATGATCCCCCGGGAGCCGGACTCGCGCACGGCGTCGATCTGCGCGTCCAGGATCCGCTCCGCCTCCCGGCGCTCCACCCCCGCCGTGTCGGGGAGGCCGGTGGGATAGAGGTTGTCCCCCAGGAATACCACCAGGGTGTTCCCCGGGCTCCGGGAAGCGGCGCTCTTCAGCGCCTGGAGCACCGGCTCGCCCCCGGGAGCGGGGAGCCCGGCGTCGCCGATCAGGAACAGGTCGACCGCGATGGAATCCTGCGAGATGTCCGCGATCAGCTTCCCCACGTTCAGGAACGACTTCCCGCACCCGGCCAGCGGGAGCACGGCCAGCAGCGCCGCGCAGGCTGCGAATCGTCTCGGACAGCTCACTTCGCTTTCTCCTTCTCCCTCTTTCCGGACCTCTCGGACTTTCCCGGCTTCCCGCCGCGCTTCTTCTTACGCGTGCGGAAGGGGATGTACTCGGCCGCGGCCAGGTGGGTGGCCCAGCGCTCGTCCAGCGCCCCCACCAGGTCCGCGGGAAGGACCTGGCGCTTGAGCCGCAACACGTATTCCAGCGTGGACACGCCCTCCTCGCGGCGCACGATGTCGGCGAGCATCCAGTCGCGGGCCAGGTCGCCCAGCGCCTCCTGCACTGTCTGGCGGGCCACCTCGGAGTCGGCGGAGTGGACCAGGAGTATGCCGTCGGAGCGGATCTCGGCCGCGTCCTGCAGGAGCCGCCTCCGGATCCGTCGCTGCGCGTCGGGCAACTGCGCCACCATGAGCCCGGGGTCTCCCACCGAGAGGATCCCGGTGCGTCCGTACCGCCCGCCGTATACCGAGCCGATGTTGTACTGCCAGAGAACCAGCACCACCAGGTTGAACAGCAGCGACATGATCAGCGCCACGTCCAGAGCCTGCACCCCCGCCGAGAGACCGATCCCGATCACCAGGAAGATGTAGACGGCGTCGCGCGGGTCCTTGAGGGTGTTGCGGAAGCGAACCGCCGCCACGATCCCGGCCAGGCTGAAGGCCAGGGCGATGCTGTTCTTGACGACGATGGCGATACCGGCCACCACCACCGGGAGGATGATCACCGAGCGCACCAGCGCGGGGTCGTAGCGGAACCGCTTGGTGCGCATGTACAGCCACGCCACCGGGACCACCAGCGACAGGGCGCCCAGGATCACCAGCAGGGTGGAGAGCGCCCGGTCCAGGGTGGCGTCCAGCACGGGGGTCAGGGCGTCGCCGATTCCGCGCACCCGCATCCCCGTCAGCACGTCCTCGCCGGTCGCCGGGACGGCGTCCGCGCCCGGCTGCACGAAGGCCCGCCGCACCGCAGGCACGTAGCTCACCAGGAGCCAGTCCACGGTGATCAGCGCGGTGTAGTACGCCAGGAGGAGGAGGAGTGGGAAGCGGCCCAGTCCGCCCAGTCCCCGGCGCAGGGAGCGCTTCCGCGGCGGCGCGGCAGACAGCGCCGCCGGAGCGGACGGCTCCGGGGGTGTCCTCGCCACCGGCCCAGGCTCCGGCGGCGGGACGGGCTCCGGGGTGAGCAGGGTCTCGGACTGCGGGGCGTGCTCCTTGGAATCGCTTTGCATCCGTCCGTTCCGCTGGCGTTGCGCGGCGGGTGCTCACCGCCCGCGCAGGCGAGTCCCCGGGTAGTACCTGCCGCGTCGGGGTGGCGTTCCGCCCGCCCGGTGCGCCCACCCAGCAGGATCCACGCCGTTTCGGCGACGAAACCGCGCCAGGTGGGGCAAGAAGCGTGCGTCGCCGCTTGAACCGGCGCCGCGCGGACGCCATCTTGTATCGGATCCACGATCCCGGCGCCCCCGGTGGAGCGCCCCCTCCGCGACGCCGTCCGTGAATCCATTCCGGCACCCGCTGACGGCGCCGGGGCGAGGACACGCCTTCCTCCCCGGAGCGCACCCTGACGCCCTTCGAGCTGGTGCGCTACCTGGACTACTGCAGCGAGATGCTCTCCCTGGACAGCAAGCTCGCCGCGCTGTACGCGCAGAACCTGCACGACCCGGTGGTGCTCGCCGCGGTGGACGAGGTGGAGATGCTGACCACGGGGCTGTGCGGGAAGATCTGGCAGAAGATCGTGATGATCGGCCGGACGGAGATGATCTGAGGAGGGAGGGGTTGCAGCGGGGTATGTGCAGAGGTGGCGGGAGAGGGGGAGGCGGGGATTCGCCCGCCCGTTCAGCCCCCGGGTTCCTCGGGCGAGCGGACGAGCCGCCCCGGCTGGAGGGCGGTGCTCCCGAACTTGGCCCGGAGCCGGTCCGCGGCCTGCGCCAGCGCCCGGTCCCGCTCACTCTCCACCGGCGGAGCCAGGTCGAGCAGCACCCCCTGCGCGCTCTCCCCCGTGGGGGTCAGGTTGGTGAGGGCGACCCCGATCAGTCGCGCGGAGGCGTCGCGCTGCCGGCGCAGGTCCCGGAGCAGCTCGCGCGCCACGCGGAAGATGGCCCGGTCCGTCTGGACGGCCTCCTCCAGGGTGCGGCTCCGGGAGCGGTCGCGGAAGTCGCCATCGCGCAGCTTCACGGTGATGGTCCGCGCGTACAGCCCCTTCCTGCGCAGCGCCGCCGCGGCGTCGACCGCCTGGGCGAGGAGCGCCTCCTCCATCTCCTCCGTCGTGTTCAGGTCGCGGGGGAAGGTGGTCTCGCTGGAGACGCTCTTGGTGATGTCGTCCTCGGCGACGGGGGTGGAGTCGATCCCCCGGCAGCGCTCCCAGAGCCAACGGGCCCGGTCGTCGCCCCACCACCCCGCCAGGGTGGCGAGGTCCAGCGCCCGGAGCGCCTGCATGGAGGAGACGCCTCGCCGCCGCAGCTCCTCCTGCAGCGCGGGGCCGACGCCGGTCAGGTCGCCGATCCGGAGCCGCCCCACGAACTCCGCCTCCTCCCCCGCGGGTACGATGAAGACGCCCCGGGGCTTGGCGAAGGAGGTGGCGAGCTTGGCGACCAGCCGGTTCGCCCCGCCCCCGATGGACACGTCCAGCCCGGTGCGCTCCCGGACGTCCCGCTGGATGCGCCGCGCGATCCCGGGGAGCGGCTCGTGGTGGTAGAGGGCCTCGGTACCGGTGAGGTCGAGGTACGCCTCGTCCACTGACGCCATGCTGGTCACGGGGGCCCAGGCCTCCAGCACCCGGGCGAGCTCGCGGCTCTTGGCCCGGACCATCTCCCGCGGGACCGGCACCACCGTCGCCTCCGGGCAGAGCCTGAGCGCCGTGACCATGGGCATGGCGCTCCGCACGCCGAAGGCGCGGCACCCGTAGCTTGCCGAGGCCACCACCCCGCGCTGCTCCGGGCGGCCGCCGATGAGGATCAGGGATTTGTCCGCCAGCCCCTCGGGATCGGCCATGACGGCGCACTGCACGAACATGGCATCCACGTCCACGTGCAGGATGCGGCGGGGCGGAGGGTCCGGAACGGGGGGTGGCGGGAGCATGGATCTATGATAGCTCGGTCGACCGGGCGGCGGCAGGGTTCCGTTACTCCCGCGGCCGCCCGGGAGGATCATGACCCTGGTGCCGCGCCGCCGGACGCGCCAGATTTCGAAACCGCAACCTCCCACCCTCCGTAATTCCTTATGCGAATCCCGCCCAACACCAGGAACCCCGGCGGGCCGCCGAGGCCCAAGGTACAGGTGCCCTCGTCCCTCTTCCCTTCTGGAGTGACCATGAAAGCAGGAGCTCTGACCGTTGCGGCGGTAATCGGTATCGGGGTGGTCGCCGGGTTGGTCGCGGCGATCGGCGGGTGGACGGTGGTGGACTCCACCGAGCACTGCGTCCTGACCCGCTACGGGAGGGTGGTGGAGCGGAAGATGGATACGGGGCTGAACTTCACCCCCTTCGCCGAGGCCACCTGCTTCAGCATGACGGAGCAGAACTTCCCCGTGGGCGCTGAGGACAAGGAGACCATGGAGGCACAGACCCGCGACCCGGTGACGGTCACCGGCGACGTGGCGATCGTGTACTCGTACGACCCGGGGACGATCTACCAGGTGTTCGTGGAGAAGCGCTCGCCGGACGCGGTGGAGACGGAGATCCGCAACTCCATTCGCGAGGGGTACCGGAACGCGCTGGCGGGGTGGACGGTGGCGGAGATCTTCTCGCAGCGGCGCCCCCTGCTGTCGGACTCGGTGCGGGCGCACATCCAGCGCAAGGTGGGGAACCGCGCCCGCATCCAGCAGGTCTTCATCCGCGACATCAAGATCCCGGAGCAGATCGAGCGGCAGCGGATCGCGGCGGCCGAGCAGGCGCAGATCCTGGACCGGGCGCAGAAGCAGTTCGTGATCGACTCCGTCAACGCCGCCGCCGAGGTCCTCAAGGCCCGCGCCTCCGCCGAGGCCAAGGAGCTGCAGGCCCGCTCCTACGAGTCCAACCCCCGGCTGATCGAGCTGGACATGATCAAGGCCTGGTCCACGGGGATCGGCGAGGCGTGCAAGGGGGTGCAGAGCTGCGTCCTCGGCGGCTCGGTGGTGGACTCCTGGCGGGGCGCCCGTCCGTAAGGGAGGAGGGGGAGCGGGACACCCTGGAGCTGAAGCTCCGCACCCTCCTTTCGGACCGGTAGCCCGCCGAGCTGAGCCGAACCCTCACCCCGGAAGCGGCATGGTGGCCCAGACATCCTTCCCCTCGGAGCACACCAGCGCTTCGCGCCGCGCGTTCATCCGCCACCCTGCCGACGTTCCCATCGAGGTCCGCACCCGCGGGGGAGCCACCCGGCGCCGGGAGCGTGGCCACGATGTGAGCTTCGGCGGGCTCGCCTTCACCTCCGACCAGCGCCTGGAGCCCGGGACCCCTGTGGAGGTGCGGATCTCCGGCGTGGAGCCGGCGTTCGAGGCCCGCGCGCGGGTGGTGTGGTGCGGAGAGGAGGACGGCCACTACGCCGTGGGCGTGCAGTTCACCGACTCGGGGGACGCCTTCCGGGCGCGGATGGTGGAGCAGGTGTGCAGCATCGAGAGCTACCGGCGCGAGGTGAGGGAGCGGGAGGGGAGGACGCTCACCGGGGAGGAGGCTGCGCGCGAGTGGATCCGCAAGTACGCGGCGCGCTTCCCCGATCCCGGGCGCGGGCGCTGAGGGGGATTCCCGGGCGGAGGCGCTGCGCCCCCGCCCGGGGCCGCGTCAGACCGGAATTCCCTCGCTGGGATCATAGCCGAAGCCGACGTAGCTGCGCACCTCCGGCCAGGGGCCGTAGCGCGTGGTCTGGGCCTCCGTCCAGGCGCGCTCCAGCTCGGGCTCCACCTCCCGGAAGCCGCGCCCCCGGTAGTCCGGATTCTGCCGCGCCACGTGCCCGAACTGGTACAGCGGGCGGATGCTGTCGTAGCTCCGCGTCCCCGTGCTCCCGGTCGTGCGGTCGAAGTGCTGCCGGCAGCTCCGGTCCTGCTCCTCCCCGAAGGAGCGGCCCGCCTGCTCCGCGGCGGGGCTGCTCCACCACTGTCCGAGCGTGTCCACGGCCGCCCCGAAGATCGAGCCGACCACGTTCATGGTCATGTCGGTGGCCTGCCCGGCCATGCGCCCGGCGAGCCCGCCGATGCTTTCGCCGAGCTGCTCGAAGGTACCCTTGTCGTTATCGCTCTGCCGCATGCTCCTGACTCCTGGATCGAGTTGTCGTGTCCGGGCGCAGTCGCAGCCCCGGACCGGGTGGAGCCGGCAAGAGACGGACCCTGGTGCGGAGACCGGTGCCGGCCGGCAGGAAAAACGGGTGCGTTTCCGGCGAACCACGAACACGGGGAGGGACATGGAGCGGAGCGCGGGGACCATCTCGGACGAGGCCGTGCGCGCCGCCACGGACCGGAGCTGGGGAGAGTGGGAGGCGCTGCTCGACTCCTGGGCTTCCGGGCGAGCGGGAGCGCGAGGAGCGACGGACCCACTTCGTGGCCGCGCCGGACGCGCTGGAGCGGCTCGCCAGGACATGACCGTGGAGAACTCGTGGACGCACGGACCCTGAACTGCCCCGGCTGCGGGGCGCCGACCGCCTCCGACGCTCCCGTCTGCCGGTACTGCAGCGCCC
>DATAAL010000772.1:0-4215 GCA_036260145.1 Longimicrobiaceae bacterium
GCGCGCCACCCCTCCCCCGCAAGCGGGAGAGGGGTGGTTTTTGCGGCTACCGAGGAGGCCAGGAGTGGGAGGGGGTGTCCGTAGCGAAGAGTTGGGGGAGCGGTGGCGGGGTGGGGGATTGACTCTTCGCGGAGGGTACCCCCTCCCGCGACCACAATGCCGAGGAACGCACTCTCACTGGCACGCAGACCTGATTTCAGGCGCACCGACGCGCTTCAACGGGGTATCAGTCTTCGTAATTTCTCAAGGGGAAAGCTCAGGAAATGGCGAAGACCAAGACCGCGTTCTTCTGCACCGAGTGCGGGAACGAGACGGCCCGCTGGCAGGGGCAGTGCCCCGCCTGCCGCGAGTGGAACACCCTGGTGGAAGCCCCCACCACCGCGCCCGCGAAGAAGTCGAAGAGCGGGGGAGTCGCATCCGCCGCGCGCACGGGCGGAGGTGCCGCGCCGCTGCGCCTGCGCGAGGTGGAGGGGACCGAGCGGAAGCGCTGGCGCACCGGGCTCGACGAGTTCGACTTCGTGCTGGGCGGCGGGATCGTCCCCGGGTCGGTGGTGCTCGTCGGCGGGGAGCCGGGGATCGGCAAGTCCACCATCCTCCTGCAGGTGGCTGCGCGGCTGGAAGCGGAGAAGCACCGCACCCTCTACGTCTCCGGCGAGGAGTCGGCGTTCCAGGTCCGGCTGCGCGCAGACCGGCTGGAGGGCGCGGCGGGGGAGGTGAGCCTCCTGGCCGAGACCGAGCTGGAGACCATCCTGCTGCGGGCCGCCGAGAGCGCTCCCGAGGTGCTCCTGGTGGACTCCATCCAGACGGTGTACACCCCGGAGCTGGAGGGAGCTCCCGGGAACGTGGGGCAGGTGCGCGAGTGCGCCGCCCGGCTCCAGCGATTCGCCAAGCAGACCGGGACCGCCGTGTTCCTGGTGGGCCACGTCACCAAGGGCGGAGGGATCGCCGGTCCCAAGACGCTGGAGCACATCGTCGACACGGTGCTCTACTTCGAAGGGACCGGAGGGCTCGACAATCGGGTCCTCCGCGCCACCAAGAACCGCTTCGGCGGGGTGGACGAGATCGGCGTCTTCCGCATGACCGCGGGCGGGCTCGTCCCCGTCGCGAACCCCTCGGAGCTCTTCCTGGGGGACCACTCGCGCGGCGCCTCGGGGTCCGCCGTGATCGCCACCATGGAAGGCACGCGCCCGCTCCTGGTGGAGGTCCAGGCGCTGGCGGCCAGGGCCTCGTACGGAGCGCCGCAGCGGGTGAGCACCGGCTTCGACCCCAAGCGGCTCGCTCTTCTGCTGGCGGTGATGGAGAAGCGCGCCGGGCTCGCCTTCGGGCAGCTCGACGTGTTCCTCAACGTGGTCGGAGGGATCCGGCTGGCGGAAACGGCGGGGGACGCGGCGGTGGCCGTGGCGCTGGCCTCCAGCGTCTTCGACCGGCCCGTCCCGGCGGACGCGGTGTTCATCGGGGAGCTGGGGCTGGGCGGCGAGGTGCGCCCGGTGGGGCAGGTGGAGCGCCGCCTGGCAGAGGCGGCGCGGATGGGGTTTCGGACCGCATACCTGTCCCCGCGCGCGCGCCCCGCGAAGCCCCCCACCGGGATCCGGGTGGTGGAGGTGGAGGATGTCCGCACGCTCGTCGACGTCGTCTTCCGCTGAGCGGCCCGGCGCTGCCGCGGCGGTGATCGTCGCGGGCGGGTCCGGGAGGCGGGTGGGGGGCGCCGTGCGCAAGCAGTACCTGGAGATCGCTGGGGAGCCGATCCTCCTGCGCGCGGTCCTCCCCTTCGTCCGTCACCCGGAGATCGGGACCGTGGTGGTGGTCCTCCCCCCGGACGACGCTGTGGATCCCCCCCCGTGGCTGGCGGAGCTCGGCGTGCGGATCGTCGCGGGCGGCGCGGAGCGGGGAGACTCCGTCTGGAACGGGCTCCTCGCCACCCCGGAGGACGCGGAGACCGTACTGGTGCACGACGGCGCGCGGCCGTTCGTCCCCCGGGAAGTGGTGGACCGCGTGCTGGAGGGAGCGCGCTCCAGTCCCGTGCTCGCCGCCCTCCCGGTGACCGATACGCTCAAGGAGGTTCTGGACGACGGAACCGTCGCCGGCACACCCGACCGGTCCCGCTTCTGGCAGGCGCAGACCCCGCAGGGATTCCCCCGCAAGACGATCCTGGCGGCCTATCGGCGGGCGCGGGAGGAGGGGTTCCGGGCTACGGACGACGCCGCGGTGTGCGAGCGCTACGGGATCCCCGTACGGGTGGTGGAGGGGGCCGTGGAGAACCTCAAGGTGACGCACCCGGCGGATCTGGCCGCCGCGGAGGCCCTGGCCCGGCGCTTGCTTCCCTGACATATTCTGCCGGATCCCGGGCGCGGCGACGCGCCTCACTCCGCCTTCCCAGGATTCCATGGCCCAGGACACGGACCCGCAGGAGAACCCCCGCACCACGACCTTCAACCTGGTCTTTGTGTGCACGGGGAACACCTGCCGCTCCCCCCTGGCGGAGGCGCTGGCCCGGCGGGAGCTGGAGCGCCGCGACTGGCGGCACGTCCAGGTGGCCTCGGCCGGGATCGCCGCCGTGGACGGCTCGCCCCCTTCCCGCAACGCGGCCGAAGTCGCGAGGCGGCACGGGCTGGACCTCTCCTCCCACCGCTCGCGACCCCTCACCCCCGGGCTCCTCGAATGGGCCGACCTGGTGCTCGCCATGTCCCCTTCGCACGTCTACGCCCTGGAGCGGATGGGCGGGGGGGGGAAGGTGGCCCTCCTGAGCGAGTTCGCCGCGGGTCCGGACGGGGAGGGGTACCCGATCCACGACCCCTTCGGTGGCGACGAGGAGGCGTACGAGGCCACCCTGCAGGAGCTGCAGCCGCTGGTCGGCGCCGTCTTCGACCGGCTCGCCCCCATCCTCCACCCGTGATCGCACCTCCCTCCGCCGCCACGCGCGTGGTGGCCCTCCTCGGCAACCCGGTCTCGCATTCCCTCTCTCCGGCACTCCAGAACGCCGCCTTCCGCGCCGCGGGCGTGGACGGGGTGTACGTCGCGTTGCGCTGCGACGCCGCGGACTTCCCGGGTCTGCTGCGCGGGCTCGCGCGCGCCGGGGGGGCGGGGAACGTGACCGTCCCGCACAAGGAGGCCGCTGCCCTGGTGGTGGACCGCCGCACGGAGGCAGCGGAGCGGACGGGAGCGTGCAACGCCTTCTGGCCGGAAGACGGCGCCCTCTGCGGAGACAATACCGACGTGGCGGGGTTCGCCGCGGTGGCTCCCGCGCTCCTCGGTCACGAGCCGCGCGGCGCGCGCGTCCTCCTGGTCGGCGCGGGCGGAGCCGCGCGCGCGGTGGTGTGGGCGCTGGTGACGGGCGGGGCCGCGGAAGTGGTGGTCCTGAACCGCACCCCCGAGCGGGCCGATGCGCTGGTGGAGCGGTTCCGCGCCGGCGGGACGCGACTGATCCGAGCGGGCTCCGCCGCGGAGCTGTCCAGGGAGCGTTTCGACCTCGCCGTCAACTCCACCACGCTCGGTCTCCGGCCGGCGGACCCGCTCCCGCTCCCCCTCGACGGCGGCCCGGAGATCGGGGCGGCGCTGGACCTGGTCTACTCCCCGGCGGAGACCCCCTGGGTGCGGGCGATGCGGGCGCGGGGGATCCCCGCCTCCGACGGGCTGGAGATGCTCCTCGGCCAGGGCGCCGCCGCCTTCGAGCGCTGGTGGGGGATCCCGGCTCCCGTGCAGGCCATGCGCGACGCCCTGCCGCGGCGGGGAGGCGCCGCATGAGCCTCCGGCAGTGGGTGGGCGAGGTGCGCGACGGTCTCCTGGACCTGGTATTCGCCCCGGTCTGCGCCGCGTGCGGGACCCCCGTCCCCACCTCCGAGCCCGAGCGGCTGGTGTGCCGGGTCTGCTGGTCGCGGGCGCGGCCCGTTCCGCCCCCACGCTGCGAGAGGTGCTGGGGAGCGCTCGTCCCCGGGCGCCACGCCGGGCCGCCGTGCACCGGGTGCGAGCACCTGCCGGCG
This sequence comes from Longimicrobiaceae bacterium, assembly GCA_036260145.1. Taxonomy (GTDB): domain Bacteria; phylum Gemmatimonadota; class Gemmatimonadetes; order Longimicrobiales; family Longimicrobiaceae; genus JAFAYN01. Next base: position 3,978 of record DATAAL010000772.1, read on the forward strand.
GGGATCCGGGTGGTGCGCTCGGCGCTCCGCATGGACGACGTGACCCGCCGGCTGGTGCACTCGCTCAAATACCGCGGCTGGTCGGCCCTGGCCGAGCCGATGGGCCGCCGCCTGGCCGACCTCCCCTTTCCCCCGGACGTGGAAGAGGAGGCCCGCGTCGTGGTCCCGGTGCCCACCAGCGGCGTGCGGCTCCGGGAGCGGGGGTACAACCAGGCCGCGCTCCTGGCCGCGGTCTTGG
>DATAAL010000773.1:0-1754 GCA_036260145.1 Longimicrobiaceae bacterium
GGCGACGCTGTTCATGACGGTGCTGGCGGGGTGGCAGGCGCTGCTGGGGCGCTACGCGGGGCAGGAGGATGTGGTGGTGGGGAGTCCGGTGGCGGGGCGCACGCGGGTGGAGGTGGAGGGGCTGATCGGCTTCTTCGTCAACCTGCTGGCGCTGCGGGGGGAGCTGGGGGGGGATCCGAGCTTCGGGGAGCTGGTGGGGCGGGTGCGGGAGGGGGCGCTGGGGGCGTACGCGCACCAGGAGCTGCCCTTCGAGAGGCTGGTGGAGGAGCTGGTGACGGAGCGGAGCCTGACGCACGCGCCGCTCTTCCAGGTGACCTTCGCCCTCGACCGGGACGACGCGCGTGACCGTCTGACGCTGGGAGAGGTACGGCTGGAGCCGTTCGGGGCGGGAGAGGGTACCACCAGGTTCGACCTGGCTCTGTCGATGTTGTACCTGCCGGAAGGGCTGGCCGGGGCGCTCACGTACCGGAAGTCGCTTTTCGAGGCGGAGACCATCGAGCGGATGGGGGGGCACCTGGAGGCGGTGCTGGAGACCATGGCCGCTGACCCCCACCGCCGCCTCTCCCAGCTCTCCCTCCTCCGCCCCGCCGAGCGCCTCCACCTCCTGCGCGCCGGGCACGGCCCCCATGCCCCTCTCTCCGGAGATCTCACCCTCCACGCCCGCGTCCTCGCCCAGACCCGCCGCACCCCCCACGCGCCCGCCCTCCTCTTCGACGACCAGGTCCTCTCCTACGCTGACCTCCTCCGCCGCGCCTCTGCCCTCGCTGCCGCCCTCCGCCGCCGCGGTGTCCGCCCCGAGCTCCGCGTCGCCGTCTGCATGGAGCCGGCCCCCGAGATGATCCTCTCCGTCCTCGCCGTCCTCCTGGCCGGCGGCGCCTACCTCCCCCTGGATCCCGAGCTGCCCCCCCAGCGCCGCGACTTCCTCCTCCGCGACGCCTCCGTCCCCCTCGTCCTCACCCAGCACGCCCTCGCCGCACGCCTGGCCGGCTGCGGCTGCGAGCTGCTCTGCGTGGATCCCGGGGAGGAACAGCTCCTCCCCCGGGAGGAGCCGGTGGCAGCGGCTCCGGTCGATCCGCAGAACCTGGCGTACGTCATCTACACCTCCGGCTCTACCGGCACTCCCAAGGGCGTGCTCGTCCCCCACCAGGGCGTCTGCAACGCCGTGGAGGCCTTCCGCGCCGCCTACCGCATCGGCGCGGGCGCGCGCGTGCTCCTCTTCGCCCCGCTGCACTTCGACGCCTCCGTGCTGGACATCTTCACCGCGCTCTGCTCGGGTGCCGCGCTGGTGGTGGCGCGGCGCGAGGCGCTGATGCCGGGCGAGGAGCTGCTGGAGCTGCTGCGGCGGCAGCGGGTCACGCACGCCAAGTTCACCCCCTCGGCGCTGGCGGCCACCCCCTGGGCGGAGCTGCCGGAGCTGGAGGCGATCATGTCCGGAGGCGAGGCGTGCCCGGCGGAGGTGGTGCGGCGCTGGGCGCCGGGGCGGCGCTTCTACAACGGGTACGGGCCGACGGAGACGAGCGTGCGGGTGACGGTGGTGGAGACGGCGGAGGGGAGGCGGCCGCCGCCGATCGGGCGGGCGGTGGCGAACGTGCGGCTCTACGTGCTGGACGGGGCGGGGGAGCCGGTGCCGGTGGGGGTGCCGGGGGAGCTGTGCGTGGGCGGGGTGCAGGTGACGCGGGGCTACCTGGGGCGGGCGGAGCAGACGGCGGCGGCGTACGTGCCGGACGCCTTGAGCGGGGAGGCGGGGGCGCGGC
>DATAAL010000774.1:0-4947 GCA_036260145.1 Longimicrobiaceae bacterium
GCTGCGCGCCACCCTCCCCCGGGACGGGGGAGGGACATTTCCACGGTGAAGGCGCCCTCCACGGTGTCGTGCACCCCCTCTCCCCTGGTGGGAGAGGGGGCTGGGGGGTGAGGGGGTAAGCGTGAGGGATGTGCGCCCGCAGGGGCGAGACCCGGGGGCGGTTTCCCGGGGCTCGCCGGAGTTACGCACGGGGGTATCGTGCGTTACTCCGCGCCAGCCCGGCCCCCCGCCAGGGGGGACACGCCCAAACCCAGAGCTGTTGTCGTTCAAAGCAGTTAATACGCTCCTCACCGCTCGATCTGCTTCCACTCGTCGTCGTAGTAGCGCACCAGCACCTGATCGTCCAGGCGGTTGGGTTCCGCCGGCACCGGGAGCATGTCGAGCGGGAAGTCGAAGAGCTGCGGGACCAGGCGGGGGGTGAGGAAGCGGAGGCGCTCCGGGAGCCGGGCCGGCGGGGTGTATCCGCCACGCCCTGCGAGCACGAAGCCCCACTCCCCGAAGGAGGGGACGTACACGTGGTAGGGGTAGGTGCGCAGCCCCGACGCCTTCAGCGTCTCCACGATGCTCCAGAAGGCAGTGCGCGCGAACATCGGGGAGGTGCTCTGCACCACCACCAGCCCGTCGCGGCTCAGGCGGCGGGCCAGCAGGCGGTAGAACGCCGTCGTGTAGAGCTTCCCCACCGCGTAGTTGGAGGGGTCGGGGAGGTCCACCACCACGAAGTCGAACATCTCCTCGTTCCGCGCCAACCAGACGAAGGCGTCGGCGTTGACCACCCGGACGCGCGGGGACTTCAGCGCCCCCTCGTTGAGCCCGGTGAGGACCTGGTGGGTGGAGAAGAGCCGGGTCATCTCCGGGTCCAGGTCCACCAGCGTGACCTCGGGGCCGGGGTACTTGAGGACCTCGCGCACGGCCAGCCCGTCCCCCCCGCCCAGCACCAGGACGCGACGCGCCCCCGGGAGCGCCGCCAGCCCGGGGTGCACCAGCGCCTCGTGGTAGCGGTACTCGTCACGCGAGGAGAACTGGAGGTGCCCGTTCAGGAAGAGGCGGAGGTCGTCCTTCCACGCCGTGAGCACGATCCGCTGGTAGCGCGAGTTGCGGGAGAAGATCACCTGGTCGGCATAGATGTCCCCCTCCGCCAGCCGGGTGATCCGCTCCGCCCCCACCATCCCCAGCCCCAGGAGGGCGAGCACCGCCACGCATGCCCCCTGGAGGATCCGCCGCGCCCCCAGCGAGTCCCGGAAGAGGAAGGTGGACCAGAGCGCCACCGCCGCGTTGATGATCCCGAAGAGGAGCGCGGCCCGCACCAGCCCGAGCTGCGGCACCAGGACGATGGGGAAGAGGAGCGAGGCCCCCAGCGCGCCCAGGTAGTCGAAGGTCAGGACGTTGGCGACCACGTCCTTGAACTCGAAGCGTTCGCGGAGGATCCGCATCAGGAGCGGGATCTCCAGCCCCACCAGGATCCCCACCAGCACCACGGTGGCATACAGAAGGAAGCGGAAGGCCCCCGTGTATGCGAAGGCCAGGAAGAGAAAGGTGGAGGAGAGGCCGCCCACCACGGCCACCATCAGCTCGATGGTGACGAAGCGCGCCGTGAGGCCGCGGGTGATGAAGCGCGAGAGCCAGCTCCCGATCCCCATCGCGAACAGGTAGGTCCCGATCACGGTGGAGAACTGGGTGACGCTGTCCCCGAGCACGTAGCTGGCGAGGGCACCGGCCACCAGCTCGTAGATCAGGCCGCACGCCGCGATGAGGAGTACGGTGAGGAAGAGGGCGATGTGCAACGGGTACTGCCAATCTCGTGTGGGGGACCACTCCAGAGCCAGCAAACTACGCTGTCTCTTCCGCGGGCTGCGCGAGTCCCACGATACTGCGGTGGGTCTCCCGCAGCCGGAGGGAGCCACCGGAAACAGCCCCGGTGTCTCCCTCCGCAACAGATCATATGGGTACTGCGAAACTGCTAACTGCCGGACGCCAGCGTGGAGATCACCCTCCCCTGCGTGCGGGGGAGGGTGGCGCGCAGCGCCGGGTGGGGGCGCCCCTACACGATCGCTGCGGCGATCACGATGGCCAGGGCGATGGAGACTCCGGCCATCATCAGCGCCAGCGCGGTGTTGTGCTCCTCGACGATCTCCTTCCAGAGCATCCCTGGAGTCATCCGGTCCACCGCCACCAGGGCGAGCACGAAGATGACGATTCCGAGCACCGCGTAGATGATCGCGGCGAGGAGGTCCCGCAGGATGTCGTTGGTCATGTGCGCAGTCTCACTTTCCGCCGACGTAGCGTCCCGAGCCGTAGTAGTGGGGGCGGTACGCGCCGGGGTTGTCGCGCACCGTGGGGCCGACCTGCCTCACCTCGTTGGTCCGCAGCATGCTCCATCCCCGGTACTCCGAGAGCCCGAGGAGAGCCAGGACCGCCAGTCCGAAGACCAGGTACTTGATACTTCCGCTCAATCGTCGTCCTCCTCTGGGGCGTAGTCGCTCTCGGCCCAGCGCTGGGTCTCGAAGCTCCCCGCCCCCAGCGAGGCGAAGACCGGCGGGACCACGATCACCAGCAGGGCCATCAGGAAGAAGAATCCGTTGGGCACGTCGCGCCGGATGCGGAGGGAGTACCTCACCGGGGCGGGACCGTCCGGCTCGATCCGCAGGACGTAGCGTCCCGGGGGGACGGAGGGGACGCGCGCCTCGTCCTCCATGGACCCCTCGCTCCAGCTCTCCCCGTCCTCCACGCCGTGGTAGTAGCTGACCTCCCGCCCGAACTCCGTCGCCTGTCCCGTGTCCAGGTTGATCAGGGCGTAGTTGAAGTACACCCAGTCGTTGGACACGTCCGTCCGCACCGCCACCTCCAGCACCGCGGGGCGCCCGGTGAGGGTGAAGGGATCCGTCGTCACCACCCCACCCTCCGCTCCCGGGAAGTACTGGTACCCCCCGGAGAAGACCTCCCGGGCGGGGGCCAGGACGATCCGGACGATGAACATCGCCACGAAGAGCGCCGCCAGCACCCCGAACGCCCGCCAGTAGGCCCGCGCCCGGGGCGCGTGCGGCGAGGGCTGGTTGGCGTAGACGCCCTTCGGAGCGCGGGGCTTCCCGGGGAGCTTGAACGCCTCCCAGATCCGCTGCCCCGGCGTGTACTCCCCCAGCGACCAGGTGGTCTCGCCCTCGGTCGTCTCCGCCGAGAGCATCCGCGGCGGGGCGATGAAGTCGCTGGTGACGGCCTCGTCGCCGAAGCGGACCTCCCAGGGGAACTCGCCCAGGACGTAGGTGGTCCTCGCCTTGGCCTTCTGGAAGTGCTTGAACGTTTCCCCGTGCAGGATGGCGACCGGCCGGCCGCCCTGGATGACCTCCCTGGGGACGGTCTTCAGGGGGATCACGTCGTTCCAGTGCCCGTCGTACTCGGTGAAGTAGCGGAAGCCGTGCTGCGGGTTGAAGAGCAGGTACTCCCGCCAGGAATACGCGATCCCCTCCACCGTGATGGTGCGCTGCTGGAAGCCCAGGACCTGGTACTCCTCGCCCTTCCACTTCCCCGTGGCGCCCAGGGGGATCAGCGGCTGGACCTTCTGCGCGGCCCGGAACTTCTGCAGCACCTGCAGGCCGGGGTGCTTCGCGTCCAGGATGGAGCCGCACGAGTCGCACACCACGTTCAGGGTGTGCTCCGGGTTGCGGATGGTCACCCCGCCGCCGCAGTTGGGGCAGTTGAGCGCCCGGGTGCCGGAGACCCGGGTGGGCTCCACCTCGCGCAGCCCCGTGAGCCGGAGCGCGGCGAAGTCCACGTACTCGCCCAGGAACAGGAGCGGCTCCGGCTCGCTGAAGTCCAGGGTGGCGAAGCGCGCCTCCCCCTCCGTCTTGAAGTCGACGAAGGGGATCTCGTCCTTGTCCCAGTACTCGAAGGGAAGCTCCCCTTCCACCCCCTTGTAGTGGGCCCGCGTAAGGGTGGTGGCCTCGTACTCTGTCCCCCCCCAGCGGTAGCGCTGCCCCCTCTTCACTTCGTTCGCGCGGGGCAGCAGACCGGCGTCTCCGGCCAGGAAGGACACCGCGTACTCCGCCTGCGCGTCCGAGAGCCACCCGCTGGTGCCGTCCCCGAATACCAGGTGCCACTCGTTCCACCCGCCGCGCTCGTACTCGTAGGCGATGCGCCCCACCACCTCGAAGGGGCGGTCGCGGTAGCGGCCCTCGGTCCCGATCCGGATGGGGGAGACGGTGGGCGGGGGGGACGACTTCTTCCCCACCGCCTCCAGGTCCACGTCGTGGCGGACCAGGATGGAGCTGCAGTAGGTGCAGACGGTCTGCACGGCGCCGGCCCAGCGGAACTCCACGGGACCGCCGCAGCTCGGGCAGTTGGCGACGGGGCGGCTGCTCATCGGTCGGGGACAGCGTACGGCCGCTCCAGGGCGCGCACCTCCACCCGCTCCGCGCCGAACAGGTCGCGGAGGCGCCCGCGGTAGTCCCACTCCGGGCGCGGGGTGCAGCAGAACAGGTTCAGGCAGAGCGAGCCGTGCTCCGGGAAGGTGTGGCAGGCCAGGTGGGACTCGGCCAGGAGGCAGAGCCCGGTGATCCCGCCGGGGCCGGGGAACTTGTGCCAGAGCGGGTCGGCCACGGGGTGCAGGGCCAGCTCCGTGATCATGCGCGCGAAGAGCGCCTGCAGGCGGTCCAGGTCGGCGAGCGCCGCGGGGTCGCACCCCCCGGCCTCCACGATCCACTCGCGGCCGTGCACTGCGGTCGTTGCGTCGTCGTTGCTCACGGCCGGAACGGGGTCGGCGGAGCGTGCGGGGATCGCACGTTGCATGACGAGGTGTACGGGGCACCCCGGAGCGAAGTTTCGGGCTGGAAGACGGGGCGGATCGGGGCCGCAGGCCGGCCTGGCACGCTAGTATAGCGCCCCCGCCCGGAGGGCGACAGGGATTCCCCCCTCACCCGGCGCTGCACGCCACCCTCTCCCACGAGGGGAGAGGGT
>DATAAL010000775.1:0-1647 GCA_036260145.1 Longimicrobiaceae bacterium
CTTCCCGTCGCGTCCGATCCGGCCGACGGGAAGAGGATGATCGTCCTGGAGTCCGCGACCCCGGCGCCGTTCCCCGGCCCCTGGGACCTGCGCGCGGTGTTCGCCCCCGGGTCCGCCCCTTCCGATCCGTCGCGGGTCCGGCGCGCGGGCTGAAGGCCCGCGGCACCGGCCTGTCCGGCAACACGGAGGGACCCCGTCACGAAGTCGACGGGGTCCCTCCGTTCCTTCGAGGTCCCGGTGCCACGCGGCGACTCCGGTCCCCTCGTTCACCCTCCCCGGGTCGCCGCCCGCAGCGCCAGCAGCCGTTCCCACCCCGCCCCGCTCTCCAGCGCCGCCTCGGCGCGCGCCACCCCGTCCCGAAGCGAGTCCGCGGCTCCCGCTACGTAGATGGCGGCGCCGGCGTTGAGCGCCACCGCGGCGCGCGCTGCGCCCCGCTCCCGGCCGCGGAGCACCCGCTCCACGGTACGGGCGTTCGCCTCCGGGTCCGCGCCGCCCAGCCCCTGCGCGTCGGGGACCTCCCACCCCAGCTCCTCGCGCGGGTCCAGGGTGCGGCGGGTCAGCTCGCCGTCCCTGAGCTCGATCACCGCCGTGCGGCCGATGGGGCTCAGCTCGTCCATCCCGGGCTCGCCGTGCGCCACCAGGGCGCGCTGGTACCCCAGCTCGCGCAGCCCGCCCGCGATCAGTTCCAGCAGCGCAGGGTCCGACACTCCCACCACCTGGCGGCGCGCCATGGCGGGGTTGGTGAGGGGGCCCAGGACGTTCATCAGCGTTGGCATCCCCAGCTCGCGGCGCACCGGGCCCACGTGGCGCATGGCCGGGTGGTGGAGCGGGGCGAACATGAAGACGATCCCGGCCTGCTCCAGCACCCGCGCCTCCTGCTCCGGGGTCAGCTCCAGCCGCACCCCGAGCGCCTCCAGCACGTCCGCGCTCCCGCACCGCGAGGTGAAGCTGCGGTTGCCGTGCTTGGCGATCCGCACCCCCGCCCCCGCGGCCACCAGCGCCGCGGCGGTGGAGATGTTGAAGGTGGTGAGCGCGCCGCCCCCCGTCCCGCAGGTGTCCACCAGCCCCTCGGCAGACTCCACCGGGACCGGGATCATGGCCCGGCGGAGGGCGCGGACCCCGCCCGCCACCTCCTCCGGGACCGCGCCCCGGACCCGGATGGCTACGAGCAGCGCGGCCATCTGCACCGGCGTCGCCCTTCCCTCCATCACCTCCCCGAAGGCGCGCTCCGCCTCCACCGTGCTCAGCGGACGGAGGGTTGCCAGGCGGATCAGCTCGCCCAGCGGGAGATCGCTCACCTCCGCAGCGAGGACTCCGTCGCTCATGCGGCCCTTCCCGGGGGGACGGGGGTGGAAGGTCGCACGGCCGCGATCCGCGGAATGGTGGGCATGGTGCGGTGAGCGGGACGTAACGTGGCCGGTGGAAACGGAATGCGCATGTTAGCCGGACCCGGCGCCCCTGTCAATCGGGACGAGGCGCCGCCGCCCGCGCCGGCTTGACAGGGGTCCCCCCCCCTGTAGCTTGTCGCCGGTGAGCACGGCAGCCACGCACCGGATCCGCTTCACCGTCCACTACGACGGCCGCGACTTCTCCGGGTGGCAGGTGCAGGCCCGGGAGCGCACCGTCCAGGGGGAGCTGGAGCGCGTG
>DATAAL010000776.1:0-5981 GCA_036260145.1 Longimicrobiaceae bacterium
GCCACGCCCGCCCACCAGCGAGGCGCCGCCCACCACCGCCGCCGCGATTACGTACAGCTCGTATCCCTGCGCGTCGCCGGAGGACACGGAGCCGTAGAACCCGGCGCCCAGGAACGCCGCCAGCCCCGCCGTCAGCCCCGAGACCGCGAAGACGCCGAGCTGGATGCGGTTCAGCGGGAGCCCGGCGAAGCGGCTCGCCTCCAGGTTCCCGCCGAAGGCGAAGACGTGCCGCCCCATCACTGTCCGGGTGAGGTAGAGCGTGCCGAGGACGGTGAGGGTGAGCATGGCGAGCATGGGGACGGGGTACAGCCCCCCGCCCAGTCCCAGCGAGGCCTTCGCCATGGCGGTCAGCGGCTGCGGCACCAGGATGCTCTCCGCCCGGGTGGCCACGAAGGCGATGCCCCGCAGCACCCACATGGTCCCCAGGGTGATGATGAAGGGGTGCACGCGCAGCCCCACCACCAGCGCCCCGTTGAGGAGCCCGCAGAGCAGCCCCACCCCCGCGCACGCCGTGAAGCCGAGGAGCACCGTGGTCGCCTCGCCCATGGGGCCCACGGCGCGGAGCAGGAGCGCCATCGCCACCCCGGCGAGGGCGTAGATGGAGCCCACCGAGAGGTCGATTCCCCCCGAGATGATCACCACCGTGGCCCCGATCGCCATGATGGCGAAGAAGCTGGCGTCGGTGGCCGTCTGGATCAGCGTGTACGAGTTCCAGAAGTCGTTCACCACCTCGCCGGTGCGACGGTCGAGATGGGAGCCGGCGAGGGCGGTCAGGAGGACGGTGACCAGCGCCACCACGAGCACCAGCCCGGTCTCCTGCGAGGTCAGGATCCTGCGGATGATGGAGCGCACGGGGGGTTCACCCGGTTGATGGTGGTGCTGCTCCGCCAGATGGAACTACAGGACCGAGGGGTCCCGCCATCTCTGCATGGCCCGGACCGCGCCCACACCGGCATTGTACCGGTGGACCAGCTCCTCCCACAACGTCCGCCCCGGCTTCAGCCGCTCGTCCCGGCGCGCCCGGTCGAGGCCAATGCCGGCGGTGTCGGCAGGGTGACAATAGAATAGATAGGGGTCCGGTCCGCGCGTCCACCCCCTCCATCCAGGGCATACATCCGTCCGGTCCCGGTAGCCCTCGCCGCTTGCAGAAAAGGGCACCAAGAGACAGATTGCCCGCCCTCCCTGGCCGGCGGGCTCGGAACCTCCCACCTCCGTCCTCACCCGATGAGGTCTCATGCCGAAGATCCACCATGAGATCCGAGATCCGATCCATATCTTCGTCCGGCTCGATGAGGACGAGTTGCGGCTCATCGACTCGGAGCCGTTCCAGAGGCTCCGCCACATCCACCAGCTGGCCCTGTCTTACCTCGTCTACCCGAGCGCCACGCACAAACGGTTCGAGCACTCCCTCGGGGTAATGGAACTGGCCGATCGGATCTACAACGTCGTGACCGATCCCGGCAACCTCACCGATCGGATCCGGGATCTACTCCCCCAGGTCAACAAGGAGGACGCGCGTGGTTACTGGCGGAAGGTGCTCCGCGCTGCGGCGCTGTGCCACGACCTGGGGCATCTCCCGTTCTCCCATGCGGCCGAACACGAGTTGCTTCCGGAGGATTGGGACCACGAGACGCTCACCGCTCAGCTCATCCTGAGCCCCGAGATGCGGAGGATCTGGGAGCAGATGACTCCCCCTCTGACTCCCGAGCACATCGTGAAGATCGCCGTCGGCCCCAAGAAGGCGAAGGACCAGGAATTCTCCGACTGGGAGGCGATCGTCTCCGAGATCATCGTCGGCAATGCCTTCGGCGCCGACCGGATCGACTACCTGCTGCGAGACTCCTATCACGCAGGGGTGGCGTACGGCCGGTTCGACCACTACCGTTTAGTGGATACGCTGCGCATCCTGCCCCCGCCCCCGACCCCACCCCCGGGGACGAGCACGGAGCAGCTATCGCTCCTCGCCGGGATGGATCACGAACCGGATCCGGACGAAGGGTCGGAGGAGCCGATGCTGGGAGTGCAGCTCGGGGGCCTCCAGTCCGCCGAGGCCCTTCTCATCGCGCGCTACTTCATGTTCTCGCAGGTGTACCTGCACCCCGCCCGTCGTGCCTACGATATGCACCTGGTGCAGTTCCTGAAGGCGTGGCTGCCGGAGGGCAGGTTCCCGGTCGACGTCTCCGGTCACCTCCGTTACACGGACAACGAGGTTCTGGCAGGAATCCGAAGCGCAGCCCGCGAGCCCGGAGCTCCCGGGCACGGGCCCGCCAGGCGGATCCATGAACGCCGGCATTTCCGGGTGCTCTACAGGAGCACGCCCGATGACATCGAGGTGAACCCGAATGCCGGCGAAGTGATTTACGATGCTGCCCGGGAGCGGTTCGGGGCGGAGAACGTCCTGCGCGACCAGTACCGACCGGGAAGCTCGGCACCGGACTTCCCCGTGTGGATGCAACAGGCCGAGCACTCGTACTCCGCACACTCGCTTTCGCAACCGCTACGGAATCTACCCCCCACGGTGGTCGATTTCGTCTACGTCGCGCCGGAGCTGGCCAGGAAAGCACACCGCTGGCTCACGGAGCATCGCAAACGACTCATCCGCCCCTGAGTGAGACGTATGGAATTCCTGGAACGCTCGGCGGTCCTCACCGCCCTCGTGGATGCACTCCGTACCCGCGGAAGCTGGTGCGGTGAGACACACGTCCAGAAAGCCGCCTACCTCCTGCAGGAGCTCTGTCGGGTACCACTCGGCTACGAGTTCATCCTGTACAAGCACGGCCCCTTCGCCTTCGATCTCCGCGACGAGCTCGACGTGGTACAGGGATACGGATTACTTGCGACCGAGGCTGCGCCGGGCGGTTACCGCCCCCGGTTCGCTACGACCGACGGAGGGACGCGAAATGCCGAGCGTCACCGCGGGGTCGTGAAGGCACATGCCCGCGACGTCGAGTTCGTCGCGGACAAGCTCGGGAACAAGGCGGTCGCCGAGCTGGAGCGGCTGGCGACCGCGCTGTTCATCACACGCGAGCCGAGTGCGCCCGCCGATGTGGAAGGACGGGCGGAACGGATGCACGCTCTCAAGCCGCACGTCTCCGTGGAGCAGGCGCGTGCTGCGATCGAAGAGATCGACCGGCTCCTCGCCGCGACCCCGGACCGAAATACCACCTCACGCTAGATTCCGCCGCGGCGCTGCCGGCTTCTTCGAGGAGGTCTTTCGCGCCGGTCTTCTAATGAACGGAGCTGGGGAGCGCACCAGGCGTGGGAAAGAAAAATCCCCAGGGTGTCGCGCGCGACACCCTGGGAACAATGGGTCGGGTGGGACTCGAACCCACGACCATCGGATTAAAAGTCCGGTGCTCTACCAGCTGAGCTACCGACCCGCTCCTGCGAAGCCTGAAGTATAACCCGGATTCCGCCCCGTCTCAAGGAAGAGACGGGGCGTGACGGCCGGAAAACCCGCCACCCCCTGGCGATCCGCATCTCGTTGGGAGCCGCCCCGGGATTCACCTCCGAGGGCTTGCCGCCACCCTGCCCCGCCCCGCACCCGACTTCATGCTCAGCGCGATCCGGTTGCGCGGCACGTCCACCGAGAGCACCCGCACCGTCACCCGGTCGCCCACCCGCGCCACCTGGTTCGGGTCCTTCACGAAGCGGTCCGATAGCTCGGAGACGTGCACCAGCCCGTCCTGGTGCACCCCCACGTCCACGAACGCCCCGAACGCCACCACGTTGGTCACCGTCCCCTGGAGGACCATCCCCTCCCTGAGGTCGGAGATCGTCTGCACGTCCTCACGGAACGCAGGCGCCTCGAACGCCTTCCGCGGGTCGCGCCCCGGCTTGCGCAGCTCCGCCACGATGTCCTCCAGCGTCGGGAGGCCCACCCCGTCCCCCACGTACCTGCGCGGCTCGATGCGCCGGATGGCCTCCTCGTTCCCCACCAGCGACTCCAGCCCCACCCCGATGTCCCGGGCGATGGTCTCCACCAGCGCGTACCGCTCCGGGTGCACCGCCGAGGCATCCAGCGGGTGCTCCCCGCCGCGGACGCGCAGGAACCCCGCCGCCTGCTCGAAGGTCTTCGGGCCGACGCCGCTCACCGACAGGAGCTCCCTCCGCGAGCGGAACGCCCCCTCGCGGTCGCGCCGCTCCACGATCCGCCGCGCGACGGTGGGGCCGATCCCCGCCACGTACGAGAGGAGCGCGGGCGAAGCCGTGTTGACCTCCACCCCCACCCGGTTCACGCAGCTCTCCACCGTCTCGTCCAGCCGCCGCTTGAGCCGGGTCTGCGACACGTCGTGCTGGTACTGCCCCACCCCGATCGACTTGGGGTCGATCTTCACCAGCTCCGCCAGGGGGTCCTGCAGCCGCCGGGCGATAGAGACCGCCGAGCGCAGCGTCAGGTCCAGCTCCGGGAGCTCCTCGCGCGCCAGCTCCGACGCCGAGTAGACCGAGGCCCCGGCCTCGTTCACCATCACCACCGTGGGCCTGCGCTCCGCCGGCATCCCGCGCACCGCCTCCCGCACCAGCGCGTCCGTCTCCCGGCTCGCGGTCCCGTTCCCCACCGCCACCAGCTCCACCCCGTGCTCCTCGATCATCCGCGCCAGCTCCCGCTTCGCCCGGTCTTCCTGGTGCAGGTAGACGTGCCCCGTCGCCAGGAGCGCCCCGGTGGGCCCCACCACCGCCAGCTTGCACCCGGTGCGGTAGCCGGGGTCCACCCCCAGGGTCGTCTTCTCCCCCGCGGGAGAGGCCAGCAGCAGCGCTTCCAGGTTCTGTCCGAAGATGGCGATGGCCTCCTCGTCCGCGCGCGTCTTCAGCTCCATCCGGAGCTCCACCTCCACCGACGGAGCCAGCAGCCTCCGGTACGCATCCCCCACGGTGCGGCGCATCTGCTCCGGCGCGCGCGACGGCGCCGCGAACCTCCGCTCCAGCCCCGCCACGACCTCCTCGTCCGGGGCCACGATCCGCACCACCAGGAACTCCTCCGCCTCGCCGCGCCGGATGGCCAGGATCCGGTGGCTCGGCAGCTCCTTCACCGGTTGCGAGAAGTCGTAGTAGTCCTGGAACTTGGAAGTCTCCTTCTCCCTGCCCCGCGCCGCACGGCTCTCTAGCACCCCGTGCTCCTGGACCAGCTCACGCACCCATGCGCGCGTGGCCGCGTGGTCCGCGATCCACTCCGCCACGATGTCGCGCGCCCCGGCGAGCGCGTCCTCCGCCGTCGCTACCTCCCTCGTCGGGTCCACGTACGCCGCCGCAGCCGCCAGCAGTTCCGCGTCCGAGGTGGCCCCGGCCCGGAGCAGCTCCGCCAGCGGCTCCAGCCCCCGCTCCACGGCGAGGGTGGCGCGGGTGCGGCGCTTGGGCTTGTAAGGACGGTACAGGTCCTCCAGCTCCGCTTTGGTCTCCGCGCGCTCCAGGGCGGCGCGCAGCTCCGGCGTAAGCTTCCCCTGCTCCTCCACCGACCGGAGAATGGCGCCGCGGCGGTCGTCCAGCTCCGTGAGGTACTCGTGGCGGTCGCGGACGTCGCGGATCTGCACCTCGTCCAGCTCGCCGGTGGCCTCCTTCCGGTAGCGTGCGACGAAGGGGATGGTGTTCCCGGCCAGGAGCAGCTCCAGCGCGGCGCGCACCTGCGGGACGCGGAGCCCCAGCTCAGCGGCGATCTTCTCAGCGTACGGCATCGAGGTGGGTTCGGAGGCTTGGAAGTTTGGTGACCTATTACTGCTTCAACTGCAGATGTGGGCGTGCCCCCGCTGGCGCGGGGGTCGGGCTGCGGCTCCGTAGGACATGATACAACCATGTCCAACGGAGTCGAGCCCCGGATACAGCCCCGGGTCTCGCCCCTTCGGGCCGTCATCCCTCACGCAACTGCACCCCACCCTCGGCCCCTCTCCCCTCGTGGGAGAGGGTGGCGCGGAGCGCCGGGTGAGGGGCGCCTTCAGTCCTCTGCGGCCGTGTTCAGGGCGTGGTGGTGGGTCCCGTACCAGGCGCCG
>DATAAL010000777.1:0-22369 GCA_036260145.1 Longimicrobiaceae bacterium
GTCGCCGAGGCGTTCGAGGCGTTCAGGCCGCGCCTCGCCTTCCGCACCCACGTGGGCGAGGACGGGACGGAGTTCGTGGCCGATCTGGAGTTCAGGAGCCTGGCCGACTTCGACCCCAAGCGTATCCGCACCCGCGAGCCCGGCAAGCGCAACGACCTGGCCGACCTGCAGAGCCGGATCGACCTGCTGCACCGCATGCGCGAGCGCTTCACCGTGCTCCCGGTCAAGCGGGCGTGGGACAACCCGGAGCAGCGCGCGGAGATCATCGCGGCAGTCCACGAATTCGAGAACCAGCTCCGCCGCATCGCGGAGGGTGACCAGGGAGGCGAGGCATGAGCAACCCGGAAGTGATGACGATCCGCTCCGCGCAGGACATCATCGGCCAGCGCGCCGCGGGGAAGGCCATCGAGGAGATCTTCAACGTGATCCACCCGGCGCCGCCGCGCACGGCGCTGGCGGAGATCTTCACCCCCGAGACGGCGGCCCAGTTCCTGGACCGGGTGGCGAGCCTCTCCTCCCTCCTGTCCGAGGCGGACAGCTACGAGCAGGCCCTGGGGAAGCTGGACTCCGCCATCGAGCAGGCCGAGGGAGTGCGCGACCAGGTGCTCTCCGAGATCTACAAGAAGATCCGTCCCATCGAGCGCAGCTACCGCCAGCTTCAGCTCTTCTTCGAGAACGCCGACGTGCGCGACAACGTCCAGCGCCCGCCGGTGGAGTTCTACATCTTCAACGCCGACTCCCAGTCCATCCGCAGCGACGTGGACAGCACCACCATCGCGGCGGTCGACGACTTCGTGCAGAGCCGCAACGACAGCTTCAACTTCCGCCAGTTCATCTGCAACCTGGTGGTGCCGGGCTACATCCCCGACCACGTACGGAAGCGGTTCGAGGACATCGCCAACAAGTGGGGGATGCTGCTGGTGGGCGACCTGCGCGACGAGAGGAACTTCCGCCAGCTCTCCGATCAGTTCCGCACCGACGGGGGCGCGTACGAGTTCCTCAAGCGCCCCGAGGACAAGGCGGCCGCGGACGTGGTGCTGGCCGGGTACATCAAGCTGCGCGACCGGCACTGGTTCGAGGAGGTGGAAGACGGGGCGGACGACGCCGATCTGTACGCCCCCGGCTCCCTGCTCTTCGCGGGCGCCCTGGCCCGCACCGACCGCACCACCGGCGGCGGGATCGCGCAGGGGCCGGTGGGGATGATCTTCGGCAAGGTCCGCGGCGTCGAGCGGGCGCGCATCGAGCCGCGCATCTCCCAGATGGAGCACCTGTCCATGGAGCGGCAGATCATCACGATCATCCGCAACGAGGACAACGACCTGTGCTTCGTCGGCAGCCGCTCCCTGGCCGAGGACCCCAACGGCGTCCTCAAGTTCTTCACCTCGTACCGCGTGCTCCGCTACCTGGAGCGCCGCATCGCCGTCTGGCTGCGCCGGGTGGCCGAGCAGCGCCTCACTCGGGACCTGGTCAAGGAGCAGGTGCGCAACCCCATCGAGGACTTCCTGGAGCAGGAGAAGAAGAAGGGGACGATCTACAGCTACGACATGAACATCGACATGGACGAGAACAAGTTCGCGCAGGGGATCCTGGACATCTCGCTCGAGGTGCTCCCGGTGGGCCCCGCCGAGACCTTCCTGCTCAAGATCGACACCCCGCAGTTCCGCCCAAAAGCGGACGAGAAGGAGTGACCGGCACGGGGGGCGAGAGCGGCTGGCCCCGCCCCGCGGCGCTGCGCCTGCACTCCGCTCCTCGCGCGGCCCGGGAGCCGCGGCTGCCCTCGCTCCTGTCGAAGTTGATGCGGATCCTGGGGCTGGGTTGAGCGACCCGGCCCTGCGCAGAGCACCTCTCCGGCACCGGGTGCGGACCCCATGCCGGAATTCCATCTCACGGGAACCTTCACAAGGGGGCTAGTATGGCGACTACGTACAAGCGGGTCCAGGTCGAGGTCGGCGCCATCAAGTTCTTCCCGCAGGAGGCGCGCTACTCGGTCACGCGGGACACCAACCAGGTGGGCCGCCGCATCGGCGAGTCGCTGAAGGCGCGGGCCTACATCTGGATGGACGCGCACGACACCTCGCGGCTTTCCCAGGACGACCTGATCCAGCTCTGGAAGAAGGCGACCGATCCCCGCGACGAGCCGGAGAAGGTGTCGATCACCTACTACCACGAGGACGGGGACCGCGTGCTCAGCAACGTGGAGTTCATGGGGTGGATCGCCGCCTTCGAGACCTTCAACCCGCAGCCCAACGGGGCCACCTTCGGCCGCGGCAACTTCGGCTCGGCGCCGGTGGTGGCGGAGAACGGCCAGTTCAACACCGGCTACAACAACATCCTGTACCTCGAGCTGGTGGCCGCCCTGGACGACCCGAACGTCCCCAGGCACAAGCTCACCAAGTAAGCCGACGGGGTGGCGCCCGGACCCGCGTTCCGGGTGCCACCCGCTTCCCATCTCTGGACGACTCGTGGAGAGCCTGGCGCTTCCCCTCCGCATCGGTGCCGACGGCCGGCTGGAGCGCACCGACCCGGTGAGCTCGCTCATGGCCGTGATCCGCGCCATGGCGGCGAGCCCCGCCGCGACCTGGCAGCACGCCCCCTGGTTCGGGCTGCAGGAGGTCTTCGAAGGGGCCAACCTGGCGCTGGAGCAGCAACCGGTGCTGGCCGACGCGCTCAACCGCGCGCTGACCGGGCTGGGGATCACCTGGGCCCAGGTGGAGTCCGTGACCGCGGCGCGGGACCGCGCACCCGGCGAGCGGCGCTTCGACATCACGCTGGTGATGGTGGGCGGGCGCCCGGTCCACCGGAGTCTCTCCGCGTGAGCGGGACGTCTCACAGGGGTTGCCGATGAGAGTGACTGTGACGGCCCGGATCGGCGACAGGATCGTGCTCACCGGGAGCGAGATCGAGAGCCTGGAGGTGCAGCAGGAGGTGGGGAGCCACCACCTGTGCTTCCTGAGCTTCTACCGGGATACAGCGCTGGAGCGCGTCTCCCTGGAGGAGCTGCTCGGGAAGCCGGTGGTGGTCACGCTCACCGACGAGGGGGGCGCCTCCACCGCCTTCGAGGGCGAGCTGTCCTCGGGGTCGCAGAGCCACCTCACCCACCAGGCCTCCTACTTCGTGATCGAGGCCGTGTCCCTCTCCGCGCGTATGCAGCTCCACCGCAACACCGCCTACTTCCCGGAGAGCACCCTGGCCGACGTGACCTCCGCGCTGGGCGCCACCCTGGTGGGGGGCGCCGGGGGGCCGCGGCTGGACTACGTGCAGCACGGCGAGTCGGACTTCGACTTCCTGGTGCGCATCGCCGACGACCAGGGGTGCCTGGTGCGCCCCACGCCCTCGGGCGCCGAGGTCCGGTGCGGCTTCGCCGAGACCGGCCACGAGCTGGCCTGGGGGACCAACCTGTTCGCGCTCACCTCGCACTGCCGCCCGGTGAACCACGGGTTCAAGGGCGCCGCCTACCAGGTAAGCGACAAGCGGGACCATCGCTTCCACGGGGTGCGCAAGGCGCCCGCCACCACCGGTGGTGCGGCCGCCCTGGTGTCCGCCGCGCGCCAGATGGCCTCGAAGGTGGGGGGCGGCGGCGATCCCAACGTGGACGAGGTCGCCTCGCGCGTCCCGCGCATCGCCGAGTGCAAGGTGGCGCTGGAGCGGGAGAGCGTCCGCGCCCTCGGTTCGTCGGTGCTGGTGGAGGGCGCGTCGAGCCACGTGGGGCTCACCGCCGGCGACACCGTGAGCATCGTGCCGGGGGCGAACTGGGAGCTGCCGGTGATCGGCACCTTCGGGCTGGTGCGGGTCACGCACCGCTTCGACGGGCAGCAGTACGGCAACGAGTTCACCGCCACGCCCTGGGCCACCTACACCAGCGCGCGTCGCCCGGTGCGCCGGACCATGGAGGGGTGCGTGACCGCCGAGGTCACCGCGAACGAGGACCCCAAGAAGCTGGGGCGGGTGCGGGTGCGCTACCGGTGGCAGGACAAGGGGAAGCAGACCGGGTGGATCCGCGTCGCCGTCGCCCACGGGGGGAACGGGCGGGGGACCATCTTCACCCCCGAGGTGGGCGACGAGGTGCTGGTGGGCTTCGAGCACGGCGACCCGGAGCGCCCCTACGTGCTGGGCTCGCTCTGGAACGGGAAGGACCTGGCTCCCCAGATACCCGAGGTCAAGCGGATCATCACCCGCAGCGGGAACACGATCCAGATGACCGACACGGCGGGGAAGGAGGTGGTCGAGATCTTCTCGGCCGAGGGGAAGTGCCTGCTGCAGCTCGCCAGCGACGTGGGGGGTACGCCCACCCTGACCATCCACTCGGAGGGCGACGTCTCCATCGAGGCCAAGGGGGAGATCCGCCTCTCCTGCGCGCGGCTGGTGGAGAAGGTCTCCGGGGACGCGGCGCGCGAGGTGGGGGGGGACGCGACGCTCAAGGTGAGCGGGAAGCTGACGGAGAAGGCCGGCGGGGACGTGGCGGTCGCCGCGGGGATGAACGCCGCCGTCACCGCGGGGATGAACCTGGACGCCTTCGGCGGCGCGCTCACGCGCGTGGTGGGGAGCATGGTGCACCTGAACCCGCCGGGCGCCGTCGCGCCACGCGTGCAGGCGTCCATCCCCTCCACCCCGGACTCGGTCTGGTCGAAGAAGGCGGTGCCGAGCCCCTCGCAGGGGACCAGCACCGCCGATGCCCCCACCCCGCGAACCCGGGGCTGAGCCATGCCCGAGAGCCAACCCGCCCTGGGCCAGGCCATCCGCTCCGCCGCCGAGATCGCGGGCGAGCTGCGCCGCGGCTTCGAGGCGGAGATGCAGAAGCGCCACGGCACCCTGCCGCTCCCCGACCCGGTGCTCGCCACCCTCTTCCACACCCTCGGCGTGCAGGTGGCGCGCGTCTACGAGGAGGCCGAGCGCGTCTTCCCGGTCACCGTGCTCGACGACCTGGTGGACGGGCTGGGGATGCCGCCGCGTCTGGCACAGCCCGCCCAGACGGTGGTGCGCTTCGCCGGGATCGAGCAGCGCGAGGCGGTGGGCCCCGAGACCCAGCTCTACGGCTTCGCGCGCACGGGCGAGCAGATCGGCTTCGCGCCCGACGAGGTGATCGAGCTGGCGCCCACCACGCTGGCGTTTGCCGGGGTGTATGAGGCCGGCCGGCTGCACGCGCTCACCGGCGCCCGGGTCCCCGGCGGCTCCGCCGTTCCCCCGGGGAGCGTGCCGCTCGCGCTGGACGCCGCGCCCACGCTCTACCTGGCCTTCGACGCCGACGAGGCGCACCTGAGCGGCCTGGGGGTCTTCGTGGACGCGGACCCGGTCGTCGCCCGGGCGCTGGAACGGAGCCCGTGGCAGCTCCTCGGGCCGGGCGGGTGCGTCTCCGAGGAGGGGATGCTCCGCGCGCACCCGGGCCGCGCCGGGGTGCGCCGCCTGGCGTGGTTCCGGGACGGCGGCCCCCCGGCGGCCGAGGGGGGCGACCCGGCGCGCGTGCTGGCGCTCCCCGATGGGCTCTACGGCGCGCAGGTGTGGGTCTTCCCCCCGGTCCCGCCGCGCCTCCGCCACCGCTGCGGCGTCCCCCCGGGAGTGGCCGGCGCCGCGGCGCTGCTGATGCCCGAAGAGGCGCCCGACGCGCTGGACCGGCCGCTGGCGTGGGTGCAGGTGCCGCTCCCGGCGGGGGTGCAGACGGTGGCCGACCGGGTGCACCGGGTGGAGGCCAACTGCGTGACGGCCTCCAACGTGGAGGTGTGGAGCGAGCAGGTCCCCTTCGACCGGATCGGCTCCGTGGTGACGCTCCGCCCGGAAGGGAGCCTGGAGCGCCACGTGATGGGGGTGCTGAGCGTAATCGGGGAGCGGGGAGACCGCTACGCCGAGGAGTCGGCGGTGGACGCGCCGCTGGGCGCCGGGCGCTGGCGCTACCGCGACGGACGGTTGGAGCTGCGTCCGGCGTGGCACGCCACCCGGCGGAGCGACAGCTACGCGATGGCGCGTCTCCTCCTCTGCGACGGTGCCAAGGGGAACGGCCTGGAGGTCGGGGCGGTGTGCCGGATCGACGCCGAGCTGGCGAACGTGACCGTGCAGGTGGCCAACCTCACCGTCTCGCGCGGGGGGAGCCCCCCGCCGGACTACCATGCTGCGCGCCTGCGCTTCGCGGAGCTGCTGCGCACCCGCGAGCGGGTGGTGACCGCCGCCGACGTGGAGATCGCCACGCGGGCGTTCGAGCCGCGGGTCGCCCGGGTGGAGGTGGAGAGCCTGGCGATCCCCGATGCCGGCGGGGTGGCGCGGGTCGAGCGCGTGACCGCCCGGGTGCGCCCCCGCGACTTCGCCGATCCCGAAGCCGAGCTGCCGCGTCTGCGCGCGCTCCTGGAGGAGCACCTGAGGAGCCGGGTCGCCCTGGGTCACGAGGTCCGGGTCCGGGTGGAGCCGCTCGCGTGAGAAGACCCCGATGAAGCAGATGCCCGACCTCTGCACTCCGCGACGCGGGTTCCAGCACAACCTGGACTCCGCCCACGGCGTCCTGCGGCGGCTGGGGGTGGAGCCCGAGCGGATCCGGGTGGAGAGCGCGGGACCGGGGTGGCACCCGGGAACCGTGCTCCACCAGAGCCCGGCGCCCGGGGCGCCGCTCGGGCCCCGCACCCGCGTGGTGCTGACGGTGGCGGGCGCCGGGGGGCTGGACCTCCTCCCCTACCCGCTGCGCGACGAGGACGACGCCGACTTCCGGGCCGATCGCCTGATGGCGCTCTTCGACAACCCGCTGCACAAGCTCGCGCTGCACGTCCGGCAGGCCGGTGGCTTCCTGGCGCTCCACCCCGACGACCTGGTGGTCACCCGGCGGTGGATCGAGGAGATCTTCCAGCTCCTCCCCGGGCCGATCCCCCAGGGGTCGTGGTATCCGCTGGCCCGGTTCCTCCCCGCGCTGCACCGGGTGGCGGGGACCGCGGCTGCAGTGGAGCTCGCCTTCCGGCTGGTGCTCGGCCTCCCGGTGGCGGAGGTGCGCACGCTCCCCGGGGTGGTCCCCTTCCCGCCGGGCGGCCGCACCCGGCTGGGCGAGACCGGCTCGCGGCTGGGGGTGGACACGGTGGCGGGCGAGGGCGTGATCGAGCACAGCGTGCTGGAGGTGACCTTCGGTCCGCTCGACCTGGCCGGCTGGCGCCTTCACACCGCTCCCGGATGCCGCGCGGAGCGCGACGTCCTCTACCATCTGGTGCTTCCCTACCGCCTGCGCGCCGCGGTGCGCGAGCGCTGGGCCGTGGGCGACGCCTCGTCGCCCGCGCGGCTCGGCGACCCCGCGTCCGAGCCGCTGCTCGGCGTCAACGCCCGGCTGGGCGCGTCCCCCGACAGGAGTGCCGCCTGATGTCCCGTCCCGCTGCACCGAAATCCGTGAACTGGACCACCGGGATGCTCCTCACCCCGGACCACTTCCGCATCCAGGACGCCTACGTCGACGACTCCGTCGGGTGGATCCTCCGATACTGCGTGGGCGGGAGCGGGCTGGTGGGAGGGGGCGTCCGCCTGGACGACTCCGAGCGCGGGCTCGCGAAGTTCGACCCGCGCCTGGAGGTGAGCGACGACGGCGAGGTGGTGCGCGTGACCGTCGTGGAGGCGCGCGGCGTCACCCCGGCGGGCGACGTGGTGGACGTGGGCGGGGGCGACGCGGTGCGGGGCGAGTTCCGCAAGGACGCCCTGGCCGGCACCGACGAGCTGCTGGTGCACCTGGTGTGCGAGCGGGGGCGGGAGGAGGATCCGGCCAGCGTGGGGGCCGACGCCGCCAACCCCAACCAGGCCGCCCTGCTGCGCGCCCGCTACCGGGTGGCGCTCGGCGCCGACGCCGACGTGGCCGCCCGGTCGGTGGTGGTGGGGAGGCTGCGCCGCGCCTCCGGGACGCTCGCCTTCGAGGAGGACGGGCGCTTCATCCCCCCCTGCGCCACGGTGCTGGCGCACAGCGAGATGTACGCGGGGTGGTCGTCGGTGCAGAGCGAGATCGTCCAGCTCGCCGGGCAGTTCGCCGAGCTGCACCGCACCGTGGCCCGCTACGCCGAGCAGGTGGAGAGTCGCGGCGTGAACACCCGGGACGACCGCGAGATCCTGGCCTTCGTCGAGCGCGCCGTGCTGGCGCTGGACGGGTGCGCGTACGAGACGCTCGACGCGTCCATCCCGCCCGAGCACCTCTTCCGCGAGGTGGAGCGCGCGGCGCGCCGCATCGCCATCGCGCTGGACCTGAGCGGCGCCACGCAGCACTTCTTCCAGACGCTCTCCGGGGTGGACGCGGAGTACGGCGCGCTCCTGGAGGAGGAGCGCCGCGCGCTCGCCCGCGGGCGGGAGTGGCGCCCCCGCGAGGAGCTGCGGCACTCGCTGCAGCGCGCCGGGCAGACGCTGCTCCGGCTGCGGAGCCTGTGCGAGGCGCTGGAGGGGAAGTACGTGGACTACCGCGTCAACCGCTCCATCGGCGCCCTCCGCTTCCTGGTGGATCAGGGAGGCGAGCACTTCTACATCGCCGTGGCGACCCCCGGGCACCCGCAGCGCGAGGGGGACCTGCTCACCTTCGTGTTCGCCAACATGAGCCTCACCGGGCGCCACCAGTACCGGGTGGTGCTCCTGGGAGACCCGCAGGGGATCTCCGAGTGGCGGCCGGGCGAGGAGCTGCGCGCGGACCTGCGCATCAATGCCGCGTCGGGTCCTTCGCGCCCCGTCTCGCGCACGGTGCCCTGCGAGATCCCCGGCCAGCGCAACTTCGCGGTGAACTTCGAGACCCCGCCCGACCTGGCCACCCTCTCCGGCCTCCAGGTCACGGTCCAGCCCGGCCACCGCATCCGTGGCGCCGTGCTCTACCAGCGCCGCCTGAGCCTCCTTGCCGAGGCGACCACCGCCCCCCCGCCGCCCGTGAGCCCCACGGTCGATACCGGCGTGGAGGAGCCGCCCGTCCGCCGCATCCGACTGAAGAAGCCCTGAGCCCCGCGAGCGCGCATGGACCTGAACCGACTCTCCCTGGACCTGGCCGCCGCGTTGGAGGCGGCGCGCACACACGCCGCGCAGCGCGGCGCCGCCTACATCCAGCCCCGCCATCTCCTGGCGGCGCTCCTGGAGCCGGGGGGCGCGCTGCAGCAGCTCTCCCCGGGGCTCGCGCTCGACCCCGCGGCGGCGCTCGCGGCGGTGGAGCGCGCGGGCGACGACGGCACCGCCCGCCTGGAGCCGGGGCGGCAGCCCATCGCGGGGCGGGCGCTGCGCGACCTGCTCGACCGCGCCGCGGCGCTCGCCGACCGGCGGGGCTCGCACACGGTGGGGCCGCTGGAGGTAGCGCTGGCGGCCGCGGAGGGGCCCGGCGACCTTCCCCGGGCGCTCCGGGACGCAGGGTGGACTCCGGACCGGCTCTCCGCCGCGCTGGACTCCCCCGAGGTGATGCAGCCGGCGGAGGAGAGGGTGGTTCCCGCGGCGGGCGCCCTCGCCCGCTTCTCGCGCGACCTCACCGCCGCCGCCCGTGAGGGCCGGCTCGCCCCGGTGATCGGCCGCGACGCCGAGACGCGCAGCGTGATCCAGACGCTGCTGCGCAGATCCAAGAACAACCCGGTGCTGGTGGGAGACCCCGGGACCGGGAAGACGGCCGTGGTGGAGGGGCTGGCCCGGCGCATCACCGCGGGCGACATCCCCGAGTCGCTGCGCGGCTGCCGCCTGCTGGCGCTGGACCTCACCTCCCTGGTGGCCGGGGCCAAGTACCGGGGGGAGTTCGAGGAGCGCATCAAGGCGGTGGTGGACGAGGTGCGCGAGCAGCGCGACGTGATCCTCTTCCTGGACGAGATCCACATGCTGGTGGGGGCCGGGGGGGCGGCGGGGGGGATGGACGCGGCGAACATCCTGAAGCCCGCGCTCGCCCGTGGCGAGCTGCGCTGCATCGGCGCCACCACCCACGACGAGTACCGCGAGCAGGTGGAGAAGGACGGAGCGCTGGCGCGGCGGTTCGAGAAGGTGGTGGTGGACGAGCCCGACGACGAGGCGGTGCTCGCCATGCTGCACGGTGCCCGGGCGCACTACGAGTCGCACCACGGGGTGAAGATCGCCGACGCAGCGCTGGAGACGGTGGTGAAGCTGGCGCGCCGCCACCTGCGCGACCGCTTCTTCCCCGACAAGGCGTTCGACGTGCTGGACGAGGCCGCCGCACGGCTGCGCATGCAGATCGAGTCGCGTCCCGACGAGGTGGATGAGCGCGCGCGCGAGCTGGCCCGCCTGGAGGCGCGCCTCGCCACGCTCCCCGGGGGCTCGGCGGAGCGGGTGGCGCTGGAGGGGGAGGTCGCGGCGCTCCGCTCGGCGCTCGACGACCTGCAGCGGCGCTGGCGCGAGGAGCAGGAGGTGGGCGCGGCGCTGCACTCCACCCGCGCGGCGATCCAGGACCGGGAAGCCGAGCTCGCCGCCGCGGAGGGCCGGGGCGACGTGGCCGCGGCCGCCGAGCTGCGCTACGGCACGCTCCGGTACCTGCGGGAGCAGGAGGAGGACCTGGCGCGCCGCCACGCCGACCTGCTCGCCGCGGGGCCGCTGCTGGCGCGCGAGGTGCTCCCGGCGCACGTGGCCGAGGTGGTGGGCCGCCGCGCCGGGGTGCCGGTGGCGCGCATGATGGAGGGGGAGCGGGAGCGCCTCCTCCTGCTGGAGGA
This sequence comes from Longimicrobiaceae bacterium, assembly GCA_036260145.1. Classification (GTDB taxonomy): domain Bacteria; phylum Gemmatimonadota; class Gemmatimonadetes; order Longimicrobiales; family Longimicrobiaceae; genus JAFAYN01. The sequence goes on from DATAAL010000777.1 coordinate 10,608, forward strand.
GCGGCTGCGCGGACGGGTGTACGGGCAGGAGGTCGCGGCCGCCGCGCTGGCCGACGCCGCCCGGCGGATGCGGGCCGACCTGCGCGGGAAGCGCAAGCCCGCCTCCTTCCTGTTCGTGGGCCCCACGGGGGTGGGCAAGACCGAGCTGGCCAAGGCGCTGGCCGAGGCGCTCTTCGACGATGAGACGGCGCTGGTCCGCATCGACATGGCCGAGTACAAGGAGGCGCACTCGGTCTCCGGGCTCATCGGCTCGCGCCCGGGGCTGGTGGGCTCCGAGCAGGGCGGCTTCCTCACCGAGCAGGTGCGGCGCAGCCCCCACTCCATCGTGCTCTTCGACGAGGTGGAGAAGGCGCACCCGGAGGTGATCGACCTGCTCCTGGGCGTGCTGGACGAGGGGCGGCTTACCGATGCCCGTGGCCGGTTCTGCGACTTCAGCAACACCCTCATCATCCTCACCTCCAACCTGGGGGTGCGCGAGGCCAACGCGGCCAGCGAGGACCCGGCGGAGCGCAAGGAGATCATCCTGCGCGTGGTGCAGGCGTCGCTCCGCCCCGAGCTGTTCAACCGGCTGGGCGAGGTGATCGCCTTCGACTCGCTGGGGAAGGACGTGCTGGAGCGCATCGTCCGCAAGCACCTGGCGGGGACGGCGGAGCGGCTGCGCGAGCAGTACGGCGCCGAGCTGGAGGCCGACACCGACGCGGTGGCGCTCCTGGCCGAGCTGGCGTACGACCCTGCCTACGGCGCGCGCCCCGTGGAGCGCACCGTGGAGCGGCTGGTGGTCTCCGACCTGTCGCGGCTGGTGATCGGCGGGGAGGTGGGGCCCGGCTCGGTGGTGCGCATCGTCCGCGACGGCGAGGGGGTGGCGCTGCTCGCAGGCACCCGCGAGGAGGTGGACGAGGAGGCGGCTCGCATGGCCGGGGCCGCCGCGGCGGCTGCATCCGCGCCCGACGCGGACGTCGGCGCCGAGGCGGGCGAGCCCGCCGGGGTCTGAGCGCGAGGCCCCGATGAGCCGCTTCGCTTCCCCCGCGACGGTCCGGCGGCTGGCCCTGGCGGCCTGGGTAGCCGCCGCGCCTCTCCCCGCGCAGGGCCTGCAGGCGCCGCAGGGCGCCCCGGTGCAGCCGGGCTTCCCGCAGCAGGCGGCCCCCCTCGCCCCCCCGGGGCTCACCCCGGCGCAGCAGGAGGACAAGGCCCGCCTGCTGGTGCGCGCGAGGCGGGCCTCCGGGGGCTCCGAGCCCACGGTGGCGAGCGCCCAGGAGCGGATGGAGCTGTGGAAGATGATCCTGATCATCGACCCGGCGGACACCGAGGCGCGGCTGGGGTACGAGCAGGCCCAGGGCGACCTGGACCGGGCGCGGACGCAGGAGGAGGCCCGGCGCCAGGCGGCCGACGCGGAGCTCAAGACGCAGGCCGCGCAGGCGGCGGACCGGCGGGAGAAGCTGGCGCTGGCAGAACGCGCCCTCTACGCCCGCGACCTGAACAGCGCGGAGCAGATCGTCACCGGCGTGCTGGCCCAGTCTCCGGACGACCCGCGCGCCCTCTCCCTCCGCGACGCCATCCGCCAGGCGCACGAGGCGCGGCGCCTCACGCGGCGTCTCCTGATGGCGGCCGGGGCGCTGGTGGGGCTGGCGGCGGTGATCCTGCTGCTGGTGAAGAAGCTGTTCGGCCGGAAAGGGGGGGAGGGCTCCTCCGGAGGGGCGGAGACTCCGGCCGCCCGGGGGCTGGTCAAGGTGATCGATGGGGTGGGGCGGGGGCGGCTCATGCCCGTCGAGAAGGAGGTCTTCCGCATCGGCGCGGCGGACGGGGAGCGCCCCGAGGACAAGAACGACCTGGTCATCAGCGACTCCGGCGCGCTGATCTCCCGCTACCACTGCACCATCCTGCGCAAGGGGAAGCGCTACTTCCTGCTGGACTCCAGCCTGAACGGCACGCGGCTGAACGGCGAGCCGCTGGAGCGCGGCGAGCACCACCGGCTGCAGGACGGGGACGAGTTCGTGATGGCGGACGCGTCGCGGCTCAAGTTCCTGGTCACGTGAGCCGGTGCTTCGTTCGGAGCCGGCCGGAATCGAATGCCGTATAGGAGAGGTGAAGCATGGCCCTGCGGGAGATCAGGCTCATCGTCGGAGCCAGGCCGATCAACCAGGCGATCGTATTCGGATATCCTGCCTATCGGGATGAATTCTATATCGTACCGACGTACAACATGGGTGTGACCGGCAAGTACGACGACGGAACACCCTGCTACAAGCAGTTCGAGGTGATCAGGTTTGGAGTACATCATGAACTGAACGCAGATCCGTATGTCGTCGGGCTCCAAGATGAACAGACCTACGTCATCCAGGGATGGATGAAGTACGAGCTGCACAGCACGGATCTCGGAGAAAATGGAGCCTGGATCGTTAAAGGAAGCTTCCTCGTCCACGACGGTCCCGACGATCCGATGCTCCAGATCTTCGGGTCGAAGGGCTGCATCGAGGTCTGCGGCTGGCAGGGCTTCTCCAGGCTGAACGACCTGATCATCCGCCTGTCAGGCGCGAAAGCGGCAAGCAGAGAGGAGAAGCTGAAGCAGATCGGCTCGGGAAGACGCATGAAGATCACGTACAAAGGAACGTCTCGCCCTCTACTGAAGCGTTACAAGCCATAGCACCTGAAAGCCTCTTGCGGCGGCAAGCGAGTTCCGGCACCTCCCTGGAGGAGGATTCAGGAGAGATCCTTCCTTCCGCCGGAGCGGGAACCGGCGGCATCCACGGGTGCGCACGGGTGGCGCCGCGCCTGTCCTCGCATCTCCCTCTGCTGGACGATCATGCGTTCGTCCTCATCCTGGAGTTGACCGAGCAGGTCGCCCGCTGCCACGCCCATGGCATCATCCACCGCGACATCAAGCCCAGCAACATCCTCCTCATGGAGGACGGCAATGCACGCCTGATCGACTTCGATGTGGCGGCGTACCGCGGAGCGCGGAGCACCCTGCCGGGTTACGAGGACGTGCGGATCGGGACGCTGCCGTACTCGGCGCCGGAGCAGATCCTCGACCCCGCCACGGCCACCTACGAGACGGCTGACATCTTCAGCCTGGGCGTGGTGCTCTACGAGATGCTCACCGGCCGCATCCCCTTCCCCATGACGGACGACGAGAGCGAGGAAGAGTACCGCGCTCGCCTTCCCTTCGCGGACCCCGTCCCCCCGCGCACGTACCGCCCCGACCTCCCGGCGGAGATCGAGGCGGTGATCCTCAGGGCGATGGCCCGCGACCCCGCCGCGCGCCACCAGAGCGTCGCCGAGCTGCGCGAGCACCTGGAAGCCGCGCTCCGAGCCGCCGAGCCGCCGCCCCTCCACGACGCTCCCCTGCCGCGCCGGGAGATCCTCCTCTGGGCCGGGCTCGGCCTGGCGCTGGCGGCGCTGCTCGCCTGGATCTTCGCGGGGGCCTGAGGCGCGGCGCTACTGCACCGTCCAGCGGTCCCGCCGGTTCGCGAACCGGTCGATGTGCAGGTGCAGCCCCGTCCCCATGCGGTCCAGGTGCCCCGCCGCCCTCGCGCTGGCGATCTGCCGGCGGAGCACGTCGTCGTCCGAGAAGTCCTTGACCCGGATCCCGCGCGCCCGGCAGGCGTCGATGGCGAAGCGCACCTGCTCCCGGGTGAGGTCGCGCACCCGCAGGTCCAGCGCCCCGCCCGCGCCGTAGAGCGACAGGTGCTCCGCGTGGTCGCCCCCGGTCACCACGATCCTCCGCCCGAAGCGCGCCGCGAACTCCTCCTGCACCTCCGCCACCGCCCGCGCGAACTCCTCCACCGAGAGCGCCCCGCGCAGCGCCGGCCCGGGCGGGGCGCGCACCGGCTTCGCGTTGCGGAAGGCCACCGGAACGGCGATCCGCTTCTCCCGGTAGATGGAGGCGATGGCGGCCTCCAGGTTCTGGATCCGCGGGCGCACCCACGGGCTGTCGTGCAGCCGGCTGGTCTCCAGCGTGTTCACCGCCCGCGCGAACTCCTGCAGCGCCGGCTCCGCCAGCCCCAGCTCCAGGAGCGCCGTCCCCCGCTCCACCCGCTCGTACGACTGGAGCATGAGCGAATCCAACTCCTGCGCGTCCGCGTCCGAGAGCGGCCGCACCCCGGGATCGTCCCGGGTGAGCGCGTACACCAGGAGCCCGCCCGCGGCGAGCACCAGGGAGACGACCGCGAGCACCGCGGCCCACTTCGCCGCCTTCCGCCGCCGCTCGGGGCCGAAGATCTCCCTCCTGCGCCTGCGCGCCGGGCGGGGTCCGGGGGTGAAGACCGGGACGGGAGGAGGAGGCGGCGGCTTCCGGGCGGGACGGGGGGGCCGTTTCTCGCCCGTCTCGAAGCGGTAGCGGACGCCCGGGGCGATCTCCAGGAGGTCCCCGGGGTGGAGGCGGGCGGGCCCGGTGACCGGCGCGCCGTTCACCCGGAGGACCAGCGGGTCGACCGACCGGGTGGGGGAGACCCAGTAGCCGTCCTCGCGCTCCAGAATGGCGATGTGGCGCTCCGCGATCCCGGGGAGGAAGAGCGGGAGCGAGCTCCCCGGCGCCGCCCCGATCCAGAAGGGGGAGGACTCGACCGGGATCTCGGCGCCCCGGGTGGGCGCTGCCGGAATCAGTCGCGGGGCGGGCATGGGGGCGCCAGGGACTCAGAAACCGCCCAGGGAGCGGACTTCCTTCAGACGCCAGCCCCCGTTCCGCCGCTCGAAGATCCCCCTGAAGGTCATCGGTACGGGCACGCCGCCGTACGGGCGGACCGTCAGGACGAACACCGCCTCGGCGGTGCTGCCGCTGATCTCGGGCTCCGTCTGCATCGAGTAGCCCACCTCCCCCCCCGCGCCCAGGTGATCCCGCCACCTGCTCAGCTCCCCGTCCGTGATGTCCGGGTAGGCGCTGCGGATGCGGCCGGCGTCGCCTGACTGGACCGCCTGCGCGAAGCGGCGGACCGCGGTCTCCACGCTCCGTGCGGAGCGCGCCTCCGGCGGGGGAGGATCGGGCCGCTCCTCCGGGCCGGGCTCCGTACGCTTCGCGGCCGGCGCAGGGGCAGGCCGGGAGGGGGGTTCGGTGGAGGCGGTGGCGCCCGGGGAGCCGGCCGCGGACCTCGGGTCCGCGGAGAGCGCCGAGGGGGAGTCGGAGGGGACGGAATCGGACGGGCGCGCCGCGGAATCGGCCACGGCCACGGGAACGGCCGGCTCGTCACCATCGTTCAGCATGGCGAACAGCAGCCCTCCCCCGAGAACCACCGCCACGCCTACCCCCGCGACGGCGAGCAGCCTCCGGCGGTCGGTCCGCCCGCCCGGCGGGCGCCATCGCACCGGGGCCTCCTCCACCGGCGCGGCGAACGGTTCGTACGGGGCGTACACCCGCTCCCCCGGGTCGCTCGCAGGGATCTCCGCCTCGAACGGCTCCGGGCCGTAGGGAGCTTCCCGCGCATCGGGGGCGTCGCCGGGCTCCAGCCACGACACCACCAGCGTGAATTCGTCGCCTGCCGGGCCGTCTTCGCGCTGCAGGCTCAGCCCGGCGAGGCGTCCGGTCGCCAGCTCGCGCGCGAAATAGACCGCCCCGCCGCCGTCCGCCCGCTCCATGGAGCCCAGGACCTCGTATTCGCCGTCGGTGGCGGAACGGACCTCGTCCAGGAGCACGCCGCGAGAGACGCCGGGGACCGCCTCGTCGCTCGCGACCCCCGACACGTCGCGGTCGCACACGTCGCAGAACCGCGACCAGGAATCGAACGGAGCGCCGCAGCGGTGGCAGGCGTGCCCCGCCACCGGCACGGAGTCGTCCAGCTCGCGGACGACGGAAAGGTCGAATTGCTCGCCTCCGTCGGAGGCGTCGTCCTCCTGCAGCACCAGGGCGACCAGATCGCCCGTGGAGCGCTCCCGCGCGAGGTACGCCATGCGACCCGCGGCGCCACCCAGCTTCCCGAGGAGCTCGTACTCGTCCTCGGTCGCCTCCTGTACCGCCTGCAGCAGATCGTCTTGCACGGGAGAATAGGCGCGAAGTGACGGCCGGGGATGCGGCCGGGAGGCGCGGATCCCGGCCGAGGAGCATCCGTAGTATAGGCCGGCGGCACCCGGAGCGGAAGATCGATAGCTGCCTCCCGGATGGCGTTCCGGTCGCACCGCCGGGCGCGATCAAATGTTCCCTTGACCTCCGCGGACCTGCTCGCCTATGCTACCCTTTCCGAGGTTTCGGCTCAGGAGACGCGGTCCGATCCGGCGCATCCCTAGGCGAATCCCGCCCGCCTGCTTCCCGCACCCACGGCTCGCTCCCGGCGGATCCTCCTCACCGGGACCACCTCGTCCCCATCTTTGCACACGGGGAGAATTGTCGAAGATGTACACGCGCATCCTCCTCCTGCTCCCCCTGGCGACGGCGCTGGTCGGATCCGTCTCCCCGCGACCGGTTCGCGCCCAGGCCCCCCAGGACGCGGGGAGCATCTCGCTCCTCTACCCCACCGAGGCCGAGTGCAACCCCCGCGGGGCCGCCCGGACGGCCATGCACCTCTGCGTCGTGGGAATCGCCCGGCACCCGGCCGGCGTCGAGCAGGTGCTCGTCAACAGGGTCGCTGCTACGACCCGCCCGGACTCCGCGGACGGAGGCACTCGCTTCGTCGGCTTCGTGCCGACCGGAGGTGAGCTCGGGGAGGTCGAGGTGGTGGCCCTCGCCGCGGGGGGCGCGCGCGTGGCCCAGCGGTACGAGGTGATCCTCGAGGGAGACCCCGCCGCGCCGGAGGGTCCGTCCTACAGGCTCGTCAACCGCAACCCCAGGCTCCTGGGCGAATCGGCCGCTCCGGGTTCGGCCGATGCGCAGGTCGCTGCTCCGGCTGCACAGGACACACTGGCGCCGCCGGCGGCCGGGGGAGACGCTCCCGCCGCACCCCCGGCCGACGAGACCCGGCAGTGGATCCAGATCCTGGAGCCGCGTGAGTGGGCGGGGGAGGGGGTGCGCGGTATAACGGTGCAGGCCCGCCGCTCGGTGCGGGTGGCGGGGGTCGCGATGCACCCCACGGGTGCGACCCGGGTCGAGATCGACGGGAGGCCCGCGGCGGCTCAGCCCGACCCGGGGGGGGGACTCCGCTTCGTCGGGTACGTCCCGGCCGACACCGCCTCGCGCGAGGTGGTGATCACCGTCCGGGGCGCCGTCGGGCCGCCCGTCGTCCGGCAGTACGCGCTGACGGCGACTCCCGCGGAGAAGAGCTTCTCCACTCCGCAGGCGGCGTGGACTCCGGAGCAGGGGTTCCGCGGAAAGCGCTGGGCGGTGGTGGTCGGGATCAGCGAGTACCAGGACACCAGCATCAAGGCCCTGAGGTACGCCGACGCCGACGCCCGGGCGTTCTACAACTTCCTCCGCTCGGAGCGGGCGGGCGCGGGGGGCTTTCCGGAAGAGAACATCCGGCTCCTGCTGAACGAGCAGGCGACGTACCGGGAGATCCGCTCCGCGCTGCGCACCTTCCTGAAGGCGGCCACGGAGGAGGACCAGGTCGTCATCTACTTCGCCGGGCACGGCTCCCCGGACCCGCAGCGGCTGAACAAGTACTACCTGCTCACCTACGACACCGACTACCGGGACGTGTCGGGCACCGCGTTCCCCATGGAGGACGTGGACGAGGCCACCCGAGAGCTGTACGCCAGGAACGTCATCGTCATCACCGATGCGTGCCACAGCGCGGGCGTATCGGGGCAGTTCGCCACGCGCGACCTGGGGATCAACCAGATCAACAGCGTCTTCCTGGAACAGCTCAACGCCAGCCGGGGCGGGCTGGTGGTGTTCACAGCCAGCGGGGCGAACCAGCTCTCCCAGGAGGACGAGCGGTGGGGAGGGGGGCACGGGGTCTTCACCCACTACCTGATCGAGGGGCTGAACGGCGCGGCCGACCAGGACGGGGACCAGATCGTCACCCTGCTGGAGATGATGGAGTGGACGCGGAGCAACGTGATGCGGGAGACACAGAACGCGCAGATCCCCACCATCAGCCAGACTCCCTACGACCAGTACCTCCCGGTCAGCATCGTTCTCGCCGGCTCCGCCAGGGCCACGGCTCCCACCGGGCCCTCCGCGGGCACGCCGGCGCCGTCCCCCGCCTCGCCCCGGACCAGTGCCCTCTCCCCTGCCGCGGCCGAGGCGCTGGCCCGCGCGCAGGAGGCGGTGCGGCTGTTTCCCAGGAGCGCCCAGTACAGGCGCAACCTCGGGCAGGCGCTGAAGCAGGCGGGGAGACCGGAAGAGGCGCTGGCGGAGTTCGCGGAGGCGGCGAAGCTGGATCCGGAGAACGCCGCCGCCCGGTACGACCTCGGTATCGCCCTGCACGAGGCCGGGATGCTCCCGCAGGCCCTCTCCGAGTTCCAGGTGGCCGTGCGGCTGGATCCACGAAATGCCCGGTACTTCAATGATTATGGGGCCGCGCTGCTCGCCGCGAACCAGGAGGAGGAGGCGCTCGACCGGTACCGCAGGGCGGTCCGGCTCGATCCGTCGAGCGCCTCCTTCCACCGGAACCTGGCGCACGTCCTGGTCCGCTCCGGGAAGCTCCAGGACGCGGTTGCCGAGCTGCGGCAGGCTACCACGCTCGCCCCTGACAACGCGGCGTACCACTGGGAGCTGGGGGGTGCGCTCGACGGGCAGGGGAGCACCCTCGAGGCGATCACGGAGTACCGCGCGGCGGTCCGGCTGGAGCCGAAGAGCCCCGTATACCGGTACGCCCTCGCGTCGGCGCTGCGGAAGTCCGACGCCCGCCAGGAGGCCCGGGAGGAGCTCCAGGAGGCGGTACGGCTGGAGCCCAGGAACCCGCGCTACCACTTCGAACTGGGAGTCCTGTACCGGGAAGCGGGGATGCAGTACGAGTCGATCGTCTCCTTCCGGGAGGCGGTGCGGCTGGAGCCGGCGAACGCCGTGTACCGGTACGAGCTGGGGGTGGGGATCCAGCGCTCCGACCAGCCCCAGGAGGCGGTGAAGGAGCTGGAGGAGGCGGTGCGGCTGGAGCCCGCGAACGCCGCGTACCGCAACGCGCTCGGGGTGGCGCTGCGGGGCTCCGGGCACCCCAGCGAGGCGCTGGAGCAGCTCCTCGAAGCCGTTCGTCTCCAACCGGGCGAGGCCCGGTACCACTTCGACCTGGGGGAGCTATACGTCGAGTCGGGGCAGTGGGCCGAGGCCGTGGCCGCGCTGCAGGAGGCCGTCCGGCTGGATTCCAGGAACAACGCGTACAAGGACGCGCTGAGGAGCGCGCGCAGGAAGGCCAGCCCCTGACCCGCTGCCGCAGAGAGACCACCGCGAACGGGAGCGGACCCAGGCGTCGGCCTATCCCGGTCGCTCAACCACGAGGAACCACCATGCGATCACTGCTCCGAATCCTCCCGGTGGCCGTCGTCGCCCTGACCGTGGCGGCCCGTACCCCAGCCCAGACCACCGGGGCGGTTGACGAGGGGTACATCGTCATCCTGGAGCCGCGGGAATGGACGGGAGAGGGAGTGCGGGGCCTCACGCTCAGCGAGAGGCCTCTGGACGTCGTCGGGCTCGCGCACCACCGCTCCGGGATCGTCAGGGTCACGGTCAACGGCAAGAACGCCACCCTGACCCGGAACTCCAGCGGCGTCACGCGCTTCAGCGTCGCGGTCCCCGCCGAGGCGCGCAGGGAGGGGGTGGAGGTCATCGCCTTCCCGGCGAACGGTACCGCCCTCACCCGGCGTTACGGGCGGGCGGGACCGGTCGCGGCCTCGCCGACCCCGCCCCGCCCCGCAGCCGCCACGGCTCCTGCTCCCTCGCCCGCGGGCGGGAGCTCCGCAGCCGAGGCAGCGACGCTCAGGGTCTCCGTGGCGGACCTCCCCTCTTCGGCCCGGAGCTCCGTCGCGGCGAGCCTGCGCGCCGTTCCCTCGGTGGTGGTCTCCAGCCGGAGGCGCGATCCGGCCCACCTGACCATCCGGCGCGAGGGCGAGGAGTTCGTGGTGGTGGGGATGGACGGAGCCGTGCGGCACAGGGTCGCCGCGCCCACTCCCGCCGCGGGCGCTGCGGCGCTTGCCCCCCTTCTCCGCGAGGAGCAGGGGGCGCGGCGGCTGGCGGAGATCGCCGCGCCCGCCGGCGCGGCGCCGCTCCAGTTCTCGTTCCTCCGGGCCAGGAGCAGCTTCCGGGTGAACGAGTCCATCGAGCTTCGGGTCCGGGCCGGGCTGGACGGGTACCTCACGGTGGTGGACCTGGGAACCAACGGGACCGTGACCGTGCTCTTCCCGACCGAGCACGACCGCGGCAACCTGGTTCGCAGGGGGCAGGAGGTCATCATCCCGACCCCCGAGATGCGGCGGGCGTACGGCGAGGAGGCGATCAGGGCGAGCGAGCCGGTCGGGCGGGGCGTCGTGCGGGCCTTCATCACACCCAGGCCCCTCGTGATCACGCCCCCCGGCGGTACCGTGCAGGCGGAGACGGTGATCCAGGCGCTGCGCGAAGCGATCGAGACGACCGCTTCCGGGAGCGCCGCGGCTCCGCTCTGGACCACCGCGGTCCTCTTCTACGAGATCACCCGGTAAGCGAAGACGGGAGTCCCGGCGCGTCCGCCGGTCGCCCGGCCCTACCGTCCGGCAGCGGCTGCCGGGAACCGGCCCCGGTCGATCCCCGGGACAATCCTCAGGGCGTTCGTGTAGTACAGCTTCCGGAGAACCTCCTGAGGGAGGTCCAGCCCGTACATCTTCCAGAAGGCGTGCCGCTTCCGGAAGTAATCGAAGTACTCGTCCGCGGTCTCGAAGATGCGGAAGTACGTGGGGTACTCGGCCTCCGCCCAGAGATCCTTGCCGAAGAGGATCCGGTCCTGGTACCGGATGAAGAACTCCCGCGCGAACCGCGGCTGGCGGCCGAGCTCCGCGACGACGGCAGCCACCTCCGTGTAGACGTTGGGGTGCTCGTCCAGGAGCCTCCCGAGACGGGCGAGGTCGTTCCCCATCCAGCCGAGGTGCGCGGCGATGAACGTGGTCCCGCGGTGCTTGCGGAAGACGTTGTGCTGCTCGGCCATCACCTGCTCCCACGCCGGGTAGCGCTCCGGGGGCCGAGCGCGGTTGGGGTACTGCTTCAGCTCCAGCCAGCGCTCGTTGTGCCGATCGTGCGGCTCGAAGAACGGCCGCGGTTCACCGGTATGGATCAGAACGGGGATCCCCAGCTCCCCCGCCGTGCGCCAGACGGGGTCCAGCCGGGAGTCGTCCGTCGGGATCCTCCGCCCCTCCCGGTCCCGGAGGTCGAGCCCGAGGTTCTTGTAGATCTTCAGCCCCCGCGCACCGTGCCGGCGCACATCCTCGGCCAGGTGCCGGGCCGCCCGCTCGCCCCAGCCGGGATCGTCGAACCCCGTGAAGTCCAGGTTCGCGAAGGTGACGAACCGGCCCGGGTAACGTCCTTCGGTCGCCCGTACCTTCGCGGCGAGCGAGTCGCCGGTCCCGCCGCTCAGGTTCACCATCACGGCCAGGTTGAGCCGGTCCATGGCTGCCACCAGACTGTCCACGCGCGCCGGCGTGAGCTCGCCCCACTGGTGGTTGTGGACATCGACGAACGGGTAGCGTGCGCGCGGCACCGGGTGAGCCGGGACCACGAGAGACGATTTCGGCTCGTACTCCTCGAACGACATCTCCTGGGCCGCGAGCGGCGACGCCGCAGCCAGGCCTGCCGCGACAACCACCAGGCGGCTCTTCCGAGGAGCCTGCTGTGGCAAGTCCGCACGCCGCATACGTCCTCCTCCAGGTAAGTGGTTCGCGCCGCCGGTGCGGTTGCGGCTGGCGCAACGAAGCGGTCCCGCGCCAGGCTCCGGCGCGGG
>DATAAL010000778.1:0-2814 GCA_036260145.1 Longimicrobiaceae bacterium
TGGGGTCTCTACCCGTTCGGGTCTCTGTGTTTTCCGGTCCTCGGGGTCGCGCGGGATAATACAGGGTTCGGGTTCGGGCCGCAAAGTTGTCACAGCCTACGGCGGAGTTGGGCGTGCCGCCCGCCTGCGCTGCAGCGAGACGAGATTGCCGCGCGCGATCTCCGTAGTCGGGTGCTCTGGACCCAGCACCCGCTCAAGTCCCTCGACCGCCCGCCGATACAGTGCTTCCGCCTCGTCCTGCCGGTCCCGCTCTTCGAGCAGGGAAGCGAGATTGTTCGCTGAGGTCAGCGTGTCCGGGTGCTCCGGCCCCAGCACCCGCTCCCGCACCTCCAGTGCTCGCCGATACAGCGCCTCTGCCTCATCCAATCGGCCCCGATCGTGGAGCAGGGTGGCGAAGTTGCTCACCAGTGTCAGAGTATCCGGATGCTCCGGGCCCAACACCCGCTCCCGCGCCTCCAGCGCCCGCCGGTACAGCGGCTCCGCTTCGTCCAGCCGGCCCCGCTCCTGGAGCAGATAGGCGAGGTTGTTCACCGTGCTCAGCGTAATCGGGTGCTCCGGCCCCAGCACCCGCTCACTCGCCTCCAGCACTCTACGGTACAGCGATTCTGCCTCGCCGGGCTCGCCCTGCGCTTCGAGCAGGGAAGCGAGGTTGTTCATCGAGGTCAGCGTATGCGGGTGCTCCGGGCCCAGCACCCGCTCCCGCACCTCCAGCGCCCGCCGGTACAGCGGCTCCGCCTCGTCCGGTCGGCCGCGGGTGTCCAGCAGGCCAGCGAGGTTGTTCACCGAGGTCAGCGTGTGCGGGTGCTCCGGCCCCAGCACCCGCTCCCGCGCTTCCAGCGCTCGCCGGAACAGCCGCTCCGCCTCGTCCGGCCGGCCCCGCTCCCAGAGCAGGAGGGCGAGATTGCTCACCGAGGTCAGCGTATCCGGGTGCTCCGGCCCCAGTACCCGTCCACTCCCCTCCAGCGCTCGCCGATACAGCGACTCCGCCTCGTCCAGCCGACCTCGCGCCCGGAGCAGCCTGGCGAGCTCGTGCACCGAGGTCAGCGTATCCGGGTGCTCCGGCCCCAGCGTCCGCTCCGCGTGCGCCCTAACGACCTCGCGGAGCGGGTAGAGGAGCCGCCACTCGGCGGCCCGATCGAACGGCTCCTCCGCGTGCCAGTACCAGCCGAGGAAGGGCTCCACCTCCGCCGCGGCCATGCCGTGGAGCGTCGCCTCGCGGAGGGCGCGGCGCTGGGCGTCGGTGATCGCCCGCGGGTTCACGTCCTTCAGGGCCGCGCCGGCCCGCAGGAAGAGGTGCGCGTGCACGCGCGCCCTCTCCGCGGGGTCGTGCTTCGCCGCGAGCGCCTCGCGCATCAGGGCGTGCAGGGAGTAGCGCCCGGACTCAGGCTCCTCCACGAAGGAGAACCGCCGCAGCTCCGCCAGCCCCGCGGACGTGGCCGGGTACCCGGTGGAGAACGCCTGCATCAACTCCGTGAACCGCTCCAGGTCGAACGTCTCGGGGACGGAGAGCGTGAACAGCGCCGCCCGCTGCTCGATGCCGAGGTAATGAAGGAGGCGGCCGAGCAGCGCGCCCAGGTTCTCGTCGAACTCGTCCGGGAGCGGAGCACGGCCCTCGCCGGCACGGATCCGCTCGTAGGTGTCCACCGCCAGGTCGAGGTAGAACGGCACCCCCCGGCTCCGTTCCACGATCGCGGCGCGCACCTCCGGCCCGGCGACTCCCGCGTCCCGGAGGAAGCGGTCTGCATCCTCCGGCGCCAGCCCGCCCACCAGCCGCTGGTCGATCAGCCCCTTCCACGACGGGTCCTCGTCGGTCCAGCGCAGCATCTCGCGCCCCGCCACCACCACCAGCACCCCCTGGAGGTGTCCCGCCCATTCGCGGATCCACTCGTCCGGTTGGGTGCCGCGCTCGCCCCGGCCGCGCCCCTCCCAGAGCGCTTCGTAGGTGTCCAGGAAGACCACGGCGCGCCGGTTCGGCTCGTCGGCCAGCCAGGCGCGCACGTCGGCGCCCCAGAAGGTGGGGAGCCAGTCCTCCACCGCATTGGGGTCGTCGAGCGAGGCGATGTTGCGCAGCTCTTCCTGCCCGCGACGCCTCCACCATTCCGTCGCGGACCGTCCCATCCTGTGGAGAACGCCTCCGATCTTCGGGATCAACCCCACGCCGGGAATGTCTTCCACGATGCTGACGATCTCCCCGGCGATCTCACTCTCTTCGAGGAGCTTCAGCTCGGACTTCGCCAGCGGCAGGTGTGGGTTCGCCAGCCGCCAGTACGCGGCGAAGGCGATGTCGAAGGTGGGGAACGGGACCCCATACCCGTCGCGGAGCGCGGCGCGGAGACGGACCAGCGCCGCGGCGGGGAGGCGGGCACTGGCGTCACGCAGGTCCAGCCCGGCGTGAGCGACCCAGGGGGCGTCCTCGCGCAGGCGGCGGCGCAGCTCCTGGAGCAGGGCCGTCTTCCCGATCCCACCCACGCCGTAGTAGACCAGGACGTGGTGGCGGTCCCGGGGGATGCCGCGGCGGGCGGCGTCGAACGCGGCGATGAACTCATCGCGGTCGGTGAACGGGCGCGACGCCTGCCCGGGACCGCCGAGGGGGTGCCTGGTGCGGGGCATGGGAGCAGAGCGGAGTTCCAGGGGCTCGATACCTCCTCCGTCCCAGGATACTGCATCGACCCGCACGGGTCGAGATCCGTGCGCGGAACCCCCGTCCCCCGCCCCGGAACCGTGCCGCGCTTTCCCGTCGCGGTACCCGGGAGCCGAAGCACGGGAAGCAGCGGACGAAGCAAGGCGGGGCGGCACCGCGAAGGTGCCGCCCCG
>DATAAL010000779.1:0-2646 GCA_036260145.1 Longimicrobiaceae bacterium
TGGCGCGGCTGACGGGGCGGCAGGACGTGGTGTTCGGCACCGTGCTCTTCGGGCGCATGCAGGGCGGGACAGGCGCGGACCGGGTGCTGGGGCCGTTCATCAACACGCTGCCGGTGCGGATCGGGGTAGGGGCGGAGGCGGTGGAGGCGAGCGTGCGGAGGACGCACGGGGTGCTGGCGGAGCTGCTGCGGCACGAGCACGCCTCGCTGGCGCTGGCGCAGCGGTGCAGCGGGGTGGCGGCGCCGGCCCCGCTGTTCACCTCCCTGCTGAACTATCGCTACGGGCGGAGGCGTGGGGGTTCCCGCGAAGCGGGGCGGGCCCGGGAGGGGATGCAGGGAATCCGGGGACAGGAGCGGACGAACTACCCCGTGGCGCTCGCGGTGGACGATCTGGGGGAGGAGTTCTCGCTGGCAGCGCAGGCGGTGGTCCCGGTGGAGGCGGAGCGGGTGTGCGCGCTGATGCACACGGCGCTGGAGCGGCTGGTGGAGGCGCTGGAGGTCTCGCCCGGGCAGTCGGTCGGGAGCATCGACGTGCTGCCGGAGGCGGAGCGGCGGCAGGTGGTGGAGGTGTGGAACGCGACGGAGGCGGCGTATCCGCGGGACCTGTGCGTGCACGAACTCTTCGAGCGCCAGGTGGAGCGCACGCCCGACGCCGTGGCGGTGGTCTTCGAGGGCGAGCGGGTTTCGTACGCCGAGCTGAACCGCCGTGCGAACCGGCTGGCGCGCTCCCTGAGGGAGCGCGGCGTCGGCCCGGAGAGCGCAGTCGGGCTCTACGCCGAGCCCGGCCTCGCGATGCTGGTGGGGGTGCTGGGGTGCTGGAAGGCGGGGGGCGCCTTCGTTCCCCTCGACCCGGATCATCCGCGGGAGCGTCTGGCCCTGGTGCTTCAGGACGCCGCGGCGGCGGGGGTCCTCGTGGAGCCGCACCTGGCGGAGGCGCTCCCCCCCCACGGCGGCCCTACCCTCCTCCTGGAGGTCACCGCGCAGGAGGACGGCGCGGCGGCGGAGGAGTCGGCGACATCCTTACCGGTCCCTCTCCCCGGGAGTCTGGCGTACCTGATCTACACCTCCGGATCGACCGGCACCCCCAAGGGCGTAGCCGTGGAGCAGCGCAGCCTGGCGAACACCCTCCTGGGGAGCCTGGAGGCCTTCGGCTTCGGGCCGGCCGAGGTGGTCCCGGCGCTCGCCTCCTTCGCCTTCGACATCTGGCTCTTCGAGACCTTCTGCCCGCTGCTCTCGGGGAGCGAGGTGCGTCCGGTCGCGCGGGACCGCGTACGGGAAGTGGAGGCGCTGCCGCAGCTCCTGCACGACGTCACCTCGCTGCACGCCGTCCCCGCGCTCATGCGCCTGGTGGTGGACGCCGCCGGGGCGGCCGGAGGGGGCGTGCTCCCCCGGCTGCGCAGGCTCTTCGTGGGCGGGGACGCGGTCCCGCCGGAGCTGCTGCGGCGGATGCGCGGGACCTTCCCGGAGGCGGGGGTGCACGTGCTGTACGGCCCCACCGAGGGAACGGTCATCTGCGCCGCGCACGCCGCGCTCGGGGAGGGGCTCGGAGGGCGGATGCTGGGCCGGGCGCTGGGGAACGTGCGCCTGTACGTGTGCGAGGACTCCGGGGCGCCGGTGCCGGTGGGAGTCCCCGGGGAGCTGCGGATCGGCGGGCCCGGGGTGGCGCGGGGGTACCCGGGGCGGCCGGAGCTGACGGCGGAGCGCTTCGTCCCGGACCCGTTCTCGGGTGAGGCGGGGGCGCGGCTGTACCGCACCGGGGACCTCGTGCGCTGGTTGGCGTCCGGGGAGCTGGAGTTCCTGGGGCGCACCGACCGGCAGGTGAAGATCCGCGGCTTCCGCATCGAGCCCGGAGAGGTCGAGGCGCGGCTCCTGGAGCATGGGGGAGTGAGGGCGGCGGCGGTGGTGGCGCGGGAGGATGAGACGGGGGAACGGCGGCTGGTGGCGTATTACGTGGGAGCGGGAGCGGTGGAGGCGGAGACGCTGCGGTCGCACCTGCTGGAGCGGCTACCGGAGTACATGGTGCCTGCGGCGTATGTGCGCCTGGAGGCGCTGCCGCTGATGCCGAACGGGAAGGTGGACCGGCAGGCGCTGCCGGCCCCGGAAGGGAGCGCCTTCGCGAGGGGCGCATACGAGGCACCGGTGGGGGAGGTGGAGGCGGCGCTGGCGGCGATCTGGGCAGAGCTGCTGAAGGTGGAGCGGGTGGGGCGGTGGGACCACTTCTTCGAGCTGGGTGGGCACTCCCTGCTGGGAATTGCGCTGATCGAGCGGATGCGGCGGCGGGGCCTGCACACGGACGTCCGCACCGTCTTCGCGAGCCCTACCCTGGCGGAGCTCGCGGCCGCGGTGGGGGGGGAGTCAGACGGGGTGGAGGTTCCGGCGAACGGGATCCCGGAGGGGTGCGAGGGGATCCGGCCGGAGATGCTGCCGCTGGTGGAGCTTACCCAAGCGGAGCTCGACCGCATCGTGGCGGGGGTACCCGGGGGTGCCGCCAACCTGCAGGACATCTACCCGCTGGCTCCCCTGCAGGAAGGAGTCCTGTTCCACCACCTGATGGCGGAACAGGGTGATCCGTACCTGACGCTGAGCCTGGCCACGTTCGACACGCGCGAGCGTCTGGAGCAGTACCTGGCGGCGCTGCAGGCGGTGA
>DATAAL010000780.1:0-1704 GCA_036260145.1 Longimicrobiaceae bacterium
GGTGGTGGGGGACCCCCCGGAGCATCGGCTCCGGGTCCACCCCGCGTGGCGGAACGATCTCCACCGTGGTGAGGAACTCCCCGCGGGCCAGCTTTGCCCCCCACCGCGAGCGCTCCGCCAGCGGGACGGGATTCAGCCCGGACCCTGCCTCCGGCTCCGGCTGCGACGACGCCACGCGCGCTCCCCCGCCCGGGGCCAGCATCCGGATGGCGCCGGACATCCGGGCGATGTGCTCGGGGGTGGTCCCGCAGCACCCGCCGATGAAGCGCACCCCCTTGCGGATCAGCCGCGCCGCATAGGTCGCCATGTACTCGGGCGAGGCCATGTAGAAGGTGCGGCCGTCCACCTCGCGGGGGAGCCCCGCGTTGGGCTGCATGGCGAGGGGGCGGTCGGTGGCGGGGAGCATCCGCTCCACCGCCTGGAGCATGGCGCTGGGCCCCACGCTGCAGTTGAGCCCCACCACGTCCGCTCCCGCCTCGGTGAGCCGCTCGGTGAAGAGGGCGGCGTCGGTCCCGAAAGGGGTACGGCCGTCCTCGCGGATCACCATCTGCGCCACGACGGGGAGGTCGCAGAGCGAACGGACGGCCAGGATGGCCTGCTGGATCTCGTCCAGGTCGCTGAACGTCTCCAGGACGAACAGGTCCACACCGCCCTCCAGAAGCGCCGCCGCCTGCTCCGCGAACAGCTGCCGGGCCTCCTCGACGGAGGTGGGTCCGTACGGCTCGATCCGCAGCCCCAGCGGTCCCATGGCTCCCGCCACGCACACGCGGTCGCCCGCCACGCTCCGGGCGATCTCCGCGGCGCGGGCGTTGATCTCCCGGATCCGGTCCTCCAGCCCGTGCCGGGCCAGCTTGAGGCGGTTGGCGCCGTACGAGTTGGTCTCCACCACCTCCGCGCCGGAGCGGATGTAGGCGCGGTGGATGTCGCGGACCAGGTCCGGCTGGACCAGGTTCAGCTCGTCGTACGAGCGGTTGATGTACACTCCCTTGGAGTACAGCATCGTCCCCATGGCACCGTCGAAGAGGTGCGGGCGGCCGTCGTTCAGGAGCTCGCGAAAATCAGCCATGGGGATTCCGTAACCATGTTCAGGTAACCGTGGCCGCAGGAAGATATCCCTCGGCGACCACCACCGGCACCCGGCCGGTGACCGGTACGTACCAGAGGACCCGGCGCCGCCGGTCCAGGCCCACCTCCGTCGCCCCGCGCCCGGGGACGCACCCGGCGCGCCCCTCGCTCCGGAGCGGGAACACCCAGCGCTCCGCCGTTTCCTTCTCCATCCGGGCCAGCGCCTGCTCCATCGCCGCGGGGGGCGTCCCCGTGGGGAAGCGGTCGCGGAGATGGTCCAGCGGCCCCCCGCGGCAGGTGGCTCCGGGCCTCCCCAGGAGCGCCGTGATCCGCGCGGCGTCGTCTCCCACCTCCAGCCGGTTCACCAGGCGGGCCCGCCGCCGCTCGGGGTTGGAGAGCGCCCAGGCCAGCAACCCCGCCCCGAGGAGGAGGATCCCCAGGGTGACCCTCCACACCCCGCGCTTCCGGACCTTCAGCGCGGCGTCGACCCTTCGATCCAGTGTAGCGATGGCTCCCTCCCTGCGGCTCGGGTGTCACGCTCTCCCGGCGAACGCCGGGAGCGGAATCAAACCATGCTATGGTTGCAGGATCTTCGCCAGAGTCTTGAAGAATCGCCAGAAGCCGGATCCGACGACCCCC
>DATAAL010000781.1:0-19527 GCA_036260145.1 Longimicrobiaceae bacterium
CGTGGGGGGGTGGGGTGCGTCCCGGGCCATGGCCGGACTCCTGTACGGGATCTCGGCGGGGGATCCGCTGACCTTCATGGGCGTGCCGCTCCTGCTCTTCGGAATCGCCCTGCTGGCGTCGTACCTCCCCGCCCGCCGTGCGGCGCGGGTGGACCCGATGGTGGCGCTGCGCTCGGAGTAGGCACCCTCCGCCCCCGGCGGTCCCTCCAGGCAGTCCGGATCCAACAGGAGACTTCTCAATGGACACGCTCTTCCATGACCTGCGCTACGCCCTCCGGACTCTGCTGAAGAGCCCCGGCTTCACCGTCGTCGCCGTGCTGACCCTGGCGCTCGGGATCGGGGCGAACACCGCGATCTTCAGCGTGCTGAACGGAGTCCTCCTGAAGCCGCTGGCGTACCACGACCCCGACCGGCTGGTGATGGTCTGGGAGCATGACCGCATCTCGGGGACGGAGCGGGAGGCTGCGTCCATCCCCGACTACTACGACTTCCGGGCGCGGAGCCGCTCCTTCGCGGAGATGGCCGCCTTCGAGGAGCGGGAGGCGAGCATGGTGGGCGCGGACGGGGAGCCGCTCCGGCTGAGCCTGGGCGCCATGAGCCACCAGGTCTTTCCTCTCCTGGGGGTGCGGCCGGTCGTGGGGCGCGCCTTCGGGGAGGCGGAGGACCGGCCGGGGGCCCCGACGACGGTGGTGCTGGGCGAGCGGCTCTGGCGGCAGCGCTTCGGTGGAGCCCCGGATGTGGTGGGCCGGGTGGTCCGGCTGGACGGGGTTCCCCACACCGTGATCGGGGTGGTCCCCTCCGGGGTGTCGCTGCCGCGCGAGGACACCGACGCATGGGTCCCGCTGCAGTTCGGTCCCACCAGCACCCCGCGCTACCGGCACAACGTCAACGTCGTTGCGCGGCTGCGCCCCGGGGCGACCTTGGAGAGCGCACAGAGGGAGATGACCGCCCTGGCCGCGCAGCTGGAGGCCGAGCACCCGAATGACAACTACGGGCGGGGAGTGACGGTGGAACCGCTGCCGGAGGTGGTACTCGGCGAGGTTCGCCCCGCTCTCCTGGTGCTGGTGGGTGCCGTGGCGCTGGTGCTGCTGATCGCCTGCGCCAACGTCGCCAACCTCCTCCTGGTGCGCGGTACCGCCCGGGTGCGCGAGGTGGCTGTCCGCACGGCCCTGGGGGCGACGGCTCCCCGCCTGGCGCGGCAGTTCCTGACCGAGACCCTGCTCCTGACGGGGCTGGGGGCGGCAGTGGGGGTGCTGTTCGCCTTCTGGGGACTGGCCGCGTTGGTGGGGCTGGCCCCCGGAGACGTCCCACGCCTGGAGGAGGTGCGGATCGACGGGTGGGTGCTGGCCCTCACCCTGGTCGTTGCCGTCGCCACCGGCACGCTCTTCGGGCTCGTCCCCACGCTGCAGGCGCGGCGGCTGGACCTGCAGGGGACGCTCCGGGAGGAGGGGGGCACCGTCTCCGGGGGATCGGCGAAGGCGCGGCTGCGCGCAGGGCTGGTAGTGGCCGAGGTGGCGCTCTCGGTGCTTCTGGTGACCGGTGCTGGGCTCCTGCTGCGCAGCTTCTGGAAGCTGCGAGAGGTGGATCCCGGCTTCCGCACCGAGAACATCCTCAGGGCGGACTTCGCACTCCCCGCTTCGCGCTACCCGCAGAGCTTCGACAACTACCCGCGCTGGAGCGAGGTGGTCTCGTTCCAGCGCGAGCTGCTGGAACGGGTGCAGGCGCTCCCGCAGGTCCGCTCCGCCGCCCTCGCCAACCAGCACCCCCTTTCTCCGGGGTTCACCAACAGCTTCGTCATCGAGGGGCGGGAGGACGAGGCCGCGGAGCAGGCGGAGATCCCCACCCGGGCGGTGAGCCCCGGGTACTTCGAAACGGTAGGGGTCCCGCTCCTGCGGGGTCGTGCCCTCTCCGGGCGGGACCACGTCGACGCGCCCGCCGTGGTGGTCATCAACCAGGAGGCGGCCCGGAGGTACTTCCCCGGGGAGAACCCGGTGGGGAAGCGGATCTCCTTCTGGGGGACGAAGCGCGAGATCGTGGGGGTGGTCGGGAACGAGCGGTTCCACGGGCTCACCGAAGAGATGCCACCCGCGGCCTACCCTCCGTTGGGGCAGACTCCCATGGGGACGGCCACCCTTCTGGTACGGACCACGGGAGACCCGGAGGCGCTCGCTCCCGCCGTGGCCGGCATCGTTCGGGGGATCGACCCGGAGCTCGCGCTCTCCGACGTGGAGACGCTGGAGCAGACGCTTGCCCGGTCCATCGCGCAGCCCCGTTTCACCACCGTGCTCCTGGGGACCTTCGCCTCGCTGGCCCTCCTGCTGGCGCTGGTGGGGGTGCACGGGGTGCTGAGTTACACGGTGGCGCAGCGGACCCGGGAGATCGGTGTCCGCATCGCGCTCGGGGCGTCGCGCCGCGAGGTCGTGCGGATGGTGGTGGGGCAGGGCGCGGCGGCGGTGCTTCCGGGTCTCCTGCTGGGGCTCGCGGCGTCTCTGGCGGGCGCGAGAGTCCTGTCGAGGCTCCTCTTCGGGATCGCCCCCACCGACCCGCTGACCTTCCTCAGCGTCGCGGGTCTGGTCACCGCCGCCGCCCTGCTGGCGTCGTACCTCCCCGCCCTCCGCGCGGCACGGATGGACCCGATGGTGGCGCTGCGCTCGGAGTAGGGAGGCACGCCCGAGCCGAGCAGTGCAGCAAAGCAGTCGAGCCGTTCCTCCAGGTACTCCGGACCCGACAGAGGAGGCCGGTATGGACACCCTGCTCCAGGACTTTCGCTACGCTCTCCGCAGTCTGCTGAAGAGCCCCGGCTTCACCGCCGTGGCCGTGCTGGCGCTCGCCCTCGGGATCGGGGGGAACACCGCCGTCTTCAGCATCATCCACACCCTCCTGTACCGCCCCCTCCCCTTCCCGGACGCGGACCGGCTGGTGGTGGTATGGGACAACAACGTCCGGGAGGGGCAGGAGTTCAGCGAGGTGGCGCCCGGACACGTCCGGGCGCTGCGGGAACGCGGGCGCTCCTTCCAGGGGGTGGCCGCTTACGACTACGCGGGCTTCACCCTCACCGGGGCCGGGGAGCCCGAGCAGGTGGAGGGACACGTGGTGGACGCCGGCTTCTTCCCGATGCTGGGGGTGCGGCCGGCGCTCGGGCGGGGCTTCCTCCCCGGGGAGGACCGACCGGCCGCCGCCCCGGTGGTGGTGCTGGGGCACGAGCTCTGGCGGCGCCGCTTCGCGGAGGACCCGAGGGTGGTGGGGCGGACGATCCTCCTGGATGGGGTCGCCACCACGGTGGTGGGGGTTCTCCCGGCGGACTTCCGCTTCCCCGGCGCCGGAGACGTATGGACCCCCCTCGCGCTCTCCGACTCGGCGTGGCAGCTCCGCGGGGAGCACTTCCTCCGGGTGATCGGGAAGCTCCGGCCGGGCGTCTCGGTGGACGACGCCCGCGCCGAGGCGGATGCCCTCAGCCGGGAGCTGGAGCGGAGCCACCCGGAGACGAACCGGGGGTGGCGGATGTCGGTCCAGCCGCTCAACGAGGGGCTCTTCCAGGGACCCATCGTCCCCATCATGGTGGTCCTCCTGGGGGCGGTGGGGTTCGTCCTCCTGATCGCCTGTGCCGACGTGGCCAACCTGCTCCTGGCGCGGGCCGCCACCCGGGAGCGCGAGGTGGCCGTGCGCCTGGCGATGGGGGCGGGGCGTGCGCGGCTGGTCCGGCAGCTCCTCACCGAGAGCCTGCTGCTGGCGCTCCTGGGAGGCGCCGCGGGGGTCGTCCTGGCGGTCTGGGGACTGGACGCCCTGGGTGCCATGATCCCGGCCACCCTCCTCCGGTACGTCCCGCAGATGGCCCATCTGGGGATCGACGGTGCGGTACTGGGCTACACCCTCCTCCTCTCCTTCGGCACCGGGATCCTCTTCGGCCTGGTCCCCGCGCTCCAGGCCTCCCGCCCCGACCTGGCCTCCACGCTCAAGGAAGGTGACCGCGGCTCGGCCGGGGTGCGCCGGGGGCGACTGCGGAGCACCCTGGTGGTGAGCGAAGTGGCGCTGGCGCTGGTGCTGGTGACTGCCACCGGGCTGATGGTGAAGAGCTTCCTCCGCCAGCTCTCCGCCAACCCCGGGTTCCGCCCGGAGCGCTCGCTGGTGTTCTGGCTCAACCTCCCCGAGGCGCGCTACCGGGAAGGCGAGCGGATCGTGGCCTTCCAGGACGCCCTCGTCGAGCGGCTGCGCTCCCTCCCGGGGGTGGAGTCGGTGGGGACGGTGGATCCGCTCCCGCTCACCGGGGAGGGGAGGGAGCGGCGCTTCACCGTCGAGGGACGCCCCGTCCTCACCCCCGCGGACACTCCCTGGGCCAACCTGCGCGTTGCGAGCCCGGGGTACTTCCAGGCCATCGGGATCCCGCTCCTGAGGGGGCGCGGCTTCACGGACGCCGACCGCGAGGGGGCACCCGGGGTGGCGCTGGTAAGCCAGGCGATGGCGGAGCAGTTCTGGCCGGGGGAGGACCCCGTCGGGAAGCGGGTCGTCGTGCAGGGGGGGCGCCCGCGCGAGGTGGTCGGCGTGGTGGGGGACGTGGCCGACTGGAGGGCGGGGAACCGCTCCCCCGCCTTCCTCTACATCCCGTACACGCAGGCGGCGTCGCCGCGGATCGGGGTGGTGGTGCGCACCCGCAACGATGCCCTGACCGCCGCCGCGGCGGTTCGGCGGGCGGTGTTCACGCTGGACCCGGAGCAGCCGGTGCACGCCCTCCGCAGCATGGACGAGGTGCTCTCCGAGGCCCTGATCGCCCAGCGGATCAACGCGGTGATGCTGAGCGTCCTCGCGGGGATCGCCCTCCTCCTGGCCGTGGTGGGAGTGTACGGGGTGGTGGCGTACAGCGTGGCCCGGCGCACGCACGAGATCGGGGTGCGCGTGGCGCTGGGCGCCTCCACCGGCGACGTCCTCCGCCTGGTGGTGGGACAGGGGATGCGCCCCGTGCTCCTGGGGGTGGCGCTGGGGGTCCTCGGCGCCCTGGCGGTCAGCCGCCTCCTGTCCGCGATTCTCTGGGGGGTGAGCGCCACCGATCCCGCGACCCTCGCCGGGGTTCCCGCGCTCCTTGCCGGAGTCGCCGTGCTCGCCTGCTGGCTCCCCGCCCGCCGCGCCGCGCGCGTGGACCCGATGGTCGCGCTCCGCTCGGAGTAAGGCTCTTTCTTGGAACAGGAGGATTCTCATGGACACCCTCTTTCAGGACCTCCGCTACGCTCTCCGCACCCTCCTCTACGCGCCGGGGTTCACGGCGGTTACGGTGATGACGCTGGCGCTCGGGATCGGCGCCACCACGGCCATCTTCAGCTTGGTGGACACCGTCCTTCTCCGTCCGCTCCCCTACCGCGACGCCGACCGGATCGTCACCCTCTGGCAGCGGAACCTGGTGACGGGTGACGCGAAGGTGGAGGTCTCGCCCGCCAACTTCATGGACTGGCGGGACCGGAGCCGGAGCTTCTCCCGCATGGCCGCCATCGAGCCGTACGGGCTGGACCTCACCGGGCTGGGGGAGCCGGTGGGGCTGAGGACGGCGCTGGTCACGGAGGGGTACTTCGAGATCCTGGGGGTGGGCGCGCTCCTGGGCCGGACGCTGGAGCCGCGGGACTACGCCCCGGGCTCGGAGCGGACGGTGGTGATCGGGTACGGGCTCTGGCAGCAGCGCTTCGGCTCCGACCGGGGAATCATCGGCCGGAAGCTGACGCTGGACGGCGATCCCACCACCGTGGTAGGGGTGATGCCCCCCGAGTTCCGCTTCCCCGAGGAGTACCGGGAGGTCTGGGCTCCGCTGGTGTACGACGAGAACGACCGGCAGCGGCGCGGCGCCACCTACCTCCAGGTGGTGGCCCGGCTCCGCCCCGGGGTGACGCCGGCGCAGGCGCGGGGGGAGATGAGCGGGATCGCGGAGCGGCTGGCCGGGGAGTATCCGCGCACCAACGCGGAGATGCGGACCAGCGTGGTCCCGCTCGCCGAGCACCTGGTGGGCGAGGTCCGTCCTGCGCTCCTGGTGCTGCTGGGGGCGGTGGGGTTCGTGCTCCTGATCGCCTGCGCCAACGTGGCGAGCCTCTTCCTGGCGCGCGCCGCCGGGCGGCGCCGGGAGTTCGCCATCCGCGCCGCGGTGGGCGCCGCGCGGCGGAGGCTGGTGCGGCAGATGGTGACGGAGAGTCTCCTCGTCGCCCTCCTGGGCGGGGCGGGAGGAGTCCTCCTCGCGTACTGGGGGATCGACCTGATCACCGGGATCATCCCGGAGGGGCTCCCCCGCGTGGATGAGCTCCGCATCGATGGCCGCATCCTCCTCTTCGCGCTGGCAGCCTCCGTGCTCGCCGCCGTGCTCTTCGGACTGACGCCCTCGCTCCAGGCCTCGCGCCCCGACCTGCAGCGCTTCCTCGCCGATGGCGGGCGCGGCGCTCCCGGCTCCACCCGCCCCCGCCTCCGCAACGCCCTGGTGGTGGCGGAGACCGCGCTGGCACTGGTCCTCCTGATCGGGGCGGGGCTCCTGGTGCGCAGCTTCGTGGAGCTCCTCCGCGTCGACCTCGGGTTCGCTCCGGAGGGGCGCGCCGTCATGCAGCTCTTCGTGTACGACCGTCCGCCCCCGCAGCAGGTGCGCTTCTTCGAGGAGGCCATGGAGCGGATCGGCGCCCTCCCCGGGGTACAGGCGGTCGGGGCGGTCTCCGCCTTCCCGCTGGCGGAAGCAGACGTCTCCAGGGATGTCTCCTTCGTCCTCGCCGACCGCCCGGAGCCCCCACCCGGGCAGGAGCCCTCCGCCTACGTGTCCACCTCCACCCCGGGCTACTTCGAGGCCCTGGGGATCGGGGTGCGTAGGGGGCGCCTCCTAGCCCCTGGGGACCGCGCCGACGCCCCCCTGGTGGCCGTGGTCAACGAGACGATGGCGAGGCGCCACTGGCCGGACGAGGACCCGGTGGGGAAGCGGATCCAGCTGCGCTTTGAGCAGGGGGAGCGCGAGGTGGTGGGAGTGGCGGCGGACGTGCGGCTCGCCGGGCTCGACGCCGAGCCCCGCCCCGAGGTGTTCATCCCCCTCACGCAGCGCCCCTCCGGCTCCATGACCCTGGTGGCCCGCACCGTGGGCGATCCCGCCGCCCTCATCCCGGCCATGAAGGCGCAGGTGTGGGAGATGAACCCGCAGCAGACCATCTACAGCACGGCCACCGTGGAGCAGCTCCTGGACGATTCGCTGCGGGAGGAGCGCTTCCGCCTCCTCCTGCTGGGGAGCTTCTCCGCGATTGCGCTCCTCCTGGCCGCGATCGGGATCTACGGGCTGGTGAGCTACACCACCCGGGCGCGGACGCACGAGTTCGGAGTCCGCCTGGCCCTGGGGGCGGACGCCGCCGGGCTGGTGCGGGGGGTCGTGGGGCAGGGGGTGCGGCTCGCGCTTGCCGGGGCGGTGGCGGGGCTCCTGGGCGCGGCGGCGCTCACCCGCTTCCTGAGGGGGTTCCTCTTCGGGGTGGGGCCCACCGACCCGGTCACCTACGTGGCGCTCGCCGCGCTGGTGGTCCTCGCGGCCGCGGCGGCCACCTGGCTCCCCGCCCGCCGCGCCGCGGGGGTGGATCCCATGATCACCCTTCGTTCCGAATGACGAGCGTATGGACACCCTGCTCATGACAGGGTGAGGTCCGCGGTCAGCGGGCCCGTGCGCCGGCCGCCTCGCTCCGGAGCAGGGCGTAGGGGTTGAGGTCCCTCCCGCGCCACCAGCGGTTCGGGTCCGTGACGGTGTAGACGGCGAAGTGCAGGTGGGGACTCCCCGGGGTGACGTTCCCCGTCTCCCCGACGTAGGCGATCACCTCCCCCTGGTGAACCAGATCGCCCACCTTCAGCCCGCTCCGGTAGCGCTGAAGGTGGGCGTAGTAGTAGATGGTCCTGGCGTCCAGGTCCCGCTGGTACAGCGAGATCCCACCCAGCGCGCTGGAGTCACGCCGCACGATCACCCCGGCCGCGGCCGCGAGCACGGGGGTGCCGAGCGGGGCGGGGATGTCCACCCCCTTGTGGCCGCGCCCCCCGGAGCGCGCGGCGCCGTAGGTGTCCTTCAGCTCCTCGACACGCACCCCCGCGACGGGCACGATCAGGCGCGGCGGCGCCTCCCGCGGGCGGAGCTCCTCGCGCGGGACG
The DNA here is from genome assembly GCA_036260145.1 of Longimicrobiaceae bacterium. Lineage (GTDB taxonomy): Bacteria > Gemmatimonadota > Gemmatimonadetes > Longimicrobiales > Longimicrobiaceae > JAFAYN01. Next base: position 8,125 of record DATAAL010000781.1, read on the forward strand.
ACGGAGAAGACGAGCGTACGTCCGGACACCCCCAGGTAGAGGACGAGCCCGAGGAGCACGCCCAGCTCGATCAGGGCGGCGGCGACCGCCAGGGCACGAAGGGGAGGATAGCGCCCGATTGGCACGGGTCAGGGATCCAGGCCGGCCGGGAGGTGGAGCAGGCTCCCCGCGAAGACGATGTACACCGCCGGCCGGGTGAGCGGGCGGGTCCGGTCCGGAGGGGTGGGTGCCGGGGAGGGCATCGTGGGCCTGGTGGTGGGGGGAGTCGCCGGATCCGCGCGGCTACCGCTCCCGGCGCAGGGTGATCGGCTCCGGGATCACCTCCAGGTACGCCACCCCGTCGATCCGGTCGCGGCCCGTCACCCACCCCTCGAAGACCGGCCCCTCGCCGTAGTCCGAGTCGTCGTGGTAGAGCACCACCCGGTTCCCCTCCCGGACCCCGTCCACGTAGAACCCGGAGCGCGTGGAACCGCGGAGCAGCCCCGCCCTGCCGTAGAGCCCGTACAGGTCGTCATCCAGGTCCAGGTAGAAGTCGATCTCCCCGTCGTAGCGCCCCACCCAGAAGCCGCTGAGGTTGCTGAGCCCCGAGACGGCCAGCAGGTCCGCGCACCCCGCCAGGAGGAGCACGGCGAGGGAAACGAGCGCCGCCCGGACGGTGCGGGCGCGCGGTGAACGGCGGCCGGGGATCGGGTCGGAGGTCTGCATGGTGCTCTCCGGCGAGCGGGGCTACGGAGTCTGAGCACCCTGGGCGCCGACGGAGCGGACCAGGGCGTCGAGATCCGCGGTGAGCAGGAGCCGCCACGCTCCGTCATGCTGCTTCAGGCGCACGGAGGAGGCGACCGGCGGCCCCTCCTGGTTGATCCGGAGCCGGTAGTCCACGCGCCTGACCCCCTCGCTCTCCGGGGTGTCGGCGGTCGTCTCGACGATCATCAGCCGCAGCGCCTCGGCCGCTTCGGGGGAGTTCCGGACCAGGGTCTCCAGGAAGCGCGCAAACACCTGCCCGGGGGCCAGGCTCTCCAGCTCGGCGGCGCTCTGCAGGCCGAGCACCTGCCGGGCCGCTTCGCCCGAGCTGTCCACCCGGGTGAGTATACCCATGGCGTTGCGGAACTGGTCCAGCGCCTCCGGGTGCATGTGCCCCGCCGCCGCGGGCCAGTCGCCCGCGTTGAGAGCGGCAAAGTAGCTCCGGGTGACGGCCAGCGGAGTCCCGTCGTCCTGCGCCCGCGCCGCGGTGGGGGCGAGGACGGCGACCGTCGCGGCGAGAACGAGGCGGCGAAAGAGATTGCGCATGGCGTTGCGTGGTGCGGAGTGAGTACTTCCGGCTACTGCGCTTCCGCCGCGACGGGCTGGAGCTCGAACCCGAACACTCTCAGGGGGAGACCGGCGAACCGGGTGACGAGTCGAAGAGTACGCCCCGGATGGAGCCCTTCACAAGAGTTTTCAGTGCGTGGAACCCGTGTGCGCCCGGGAGGCACGAGCAGATGAGGGGTACCCGGAGCCCGGACACAGCCCGGCGGATCGCCGGAATAGTGCTCTTGCAGGTTGGCAACGAACTCTTGCAGGGTCTCCAAGGGTATGATGCGCTGACGGAGTTGCTCGAAGCGTATGAGGGCAAGCTGGCGCCGGAGCGCCTCATGCACGATCTCTGGGATGGCGCCGGGCGCACGCGCCGGATAAAACACGCACGGGGCGGAGTCCGGAACTAGACCCCGCCCCGTGTTCTTCGAAGAGCGGGTCTGCACTCCCGCGGCGCTACGTCGGCTCGCCCGTCGGCGGCTCCAGGCGCGGCAGCCGGAGCGTGAAGGTGCTCCCCTCGCCCGGGGTGCTGGCGACCTGCAGCTCGCCACCGAGGAGCCGGGCGAGCTCCCGGCTCACCGGGAGACCCAGCCCCGTCCCTCCCGCGCGGCGGGTCCTGGAGCTGTCCACCTGCACGAACGGCTCGAAGATCCGCTCGAAGTCCCCCGCGGCGATCCCGATCCCCGTGTCGCTCACTGCCAGCAGGGCCTCCTCGCCCACCGCCAGGGAGAGGACCACCCGGCCCCGCTCCGTGAACTTGATGGCGTTCGAGAGGAGGTTGAGCAGGACCTGGCTCACCTTCGCCGGGTCGGTCCGCCACCACACCTCCCCCTCCGGGACCTCCAGCACCACGGGGAGTCCGTGCTCGGCGGCCACCGGCTCGATCAGCTCCACTGTCTCGCGCACCAGCGCCGCCAGGTCCACCCTTTCCATGCGGACCGGCTCCTTCCCGGCCTCGATGCGGGAGAAGGTGAGGATCTCCTCGATCAGGGTGAGGAGGTGCTGCGAGCTGCGGCGCACGCGGCCAAGGTAGTCCGCCTGCTCCTTGTTGAGCGGACCCTTCACCCCCGCATCGAGCAGGTCCACGTAGCCGATGATGGCGTTGAGCGGGGTGCGCAGCTCGTGGCTCATCACCGCCAGGAAGTCGCTCTTGGCCCGGTTCGCCTGCTCCGCGACGAGCCGGGCGGCGTCCGCTTCGGTCTTCTGCCGCTGGAGCTCGTCCACCGCCTGCTCCAGCTCCGTGGCCAGCTCCTCCAGCAGCCCGGTCTGCTCCTGGAGTGCCTCCTCGGCCCGGCGGCGTACGTGGATCTCCCGGGAGAGAGCCGCGATCTTCTGATTCAGCGTGAGGAAGCGCTCGCTCGCCTCCTCGTGCCGGCGGATGCGCAGCAGGAGGAGCGCCTCCGTCTCGGCGGTCCGCGGCTGCAGCACGGCACCCTCGCACCGGAACCGGTGCTGCGTGCCGTCCTCCACGCGCAGGACGATGGTTCCCGGGAGGAGCGACCCGGACCGGGCGCAGGCGTTCAGGAAGGCGGTGATCCGCTCGGGCGAATCCGCGACGAGGTGCTGGAGCCGGGTCCCCTCGGTGATGGCCGCCCCGAGCCCCGGCAGCGCGCCGGCGACGGGGTTGGCGGCGATGATCTGACCGGTTCGCAATACGAGGAGGCAGGCTTCCGGCATCGGCTTCGTCACGCGGACGAAGACCTCCGGGATCACCTCTACTCCACCCCCCCGAAGTACTCCCGCCCCACCGCGCGGTCGGCTTCGGGTGTTGGCTTGAGGTAGACGGTGACGCGGCACTCCGGGTGTCCCTCGGCGATGGTCTGCTGCAGGCTGACCTTGCCGTACCCCAGGTTCTCGGCGGCGATGGTGCCGAAGACGTTGGAGGTCATCATGCACAGCGCCGGCCTCCCGAGCACCTTGTCCGCGAACGGGCAGGCGCGGTTCCCGAGGACGATCTTCTCGTCGGTCTCCTCCAGGACGAAGAAGTCGCCCTGGATCCGCCGCTTGAGGTCGACCAGGACGTCGGCTACCTGCTCGCGCGTCAGGTTCTGCACCTGCAGGGCCGCCTTGTACCCCTGGTCGATCTGCCGGCCCATCGCCTGGCCCACCACGCCGATGAAGCCGGAGGCCTCTTCCAGCCCCACAACGTCCTGGAGGGTGCCGGAGAGCTCGCGGAGGAGCGTCCGGAGGAACACGTCGCGTTCGAGAGGAACGTCGAGACCGCGGACGGAGGTGCCCGCTTGGTCGGGTGATCGCATGGTCATCCTCCTCGAAAGACCGGGCGAAGCTTCGCTCCCAGCGTCCGACCACCCGGTCCGGGCCCGGAGTGCGCCGGGGCGGGACCGGGAGAGGCCGGCGTCTGGAACACGCCAAGATAGCTGAAAAATCCCCTCCCGACCAGACGGCGCGAGCTCGGTCTCTCGGGTGCCGCCGGGAAGAAGACCCGGTGGCCGGAATGTGCGCGGCCCCGGGCGATCCGCTCGCCCGGGGCCGTATGCCGGACCCGCCCGTGGGGCGAGGTCCGCATCAACCGGAACTTCAGGGGACCGGAGGGTCCCCGGGAAGACGATCCCGATCCCCGGCTCCCCCGCTCCGGAGCCGCCCGATCTCCTCTCAGGCGGACGGGCAGGAATAGATCTGGTCCTGGATCGTCGAGAAGATGAGGGAGTTGGGCACGATGCCGGGGCTATCGGTGATCGTGAGAGTCAGCGTCTGACCCGTGGGATCGTAGTTGTAGCTGAAGGCGAACTGTCCGTTTGAGAACGGCACGCTATGATGGAACGCCAGCGTGCCCGAAGTGCCGCCGCTGAACTGCACGTCCGTGCATCCGTTGCTCTCCAGGTGGGGTGCCAGGTTGCCCTGCCAGCAACTCCAGGTGCTCTGCGGAAGGTTAGGGTACTGGTGGGTAGCGGACATGGATCGGTCTCCCTGAAGGAGTGATGGTTGGGAGCCACACGTGCGTGGCTGTGATTTGTGCCCTTACAGTATCGTCCCTATAATCACATTTCTTAACAACAAGAAAAAAACTGTTTCCGTCTCCGGGCTGGTGCTGCCACCTGGGCGTACCGTCCACTGTCCGTTTTTGGGACGACCGATCCCACATCCGCACATGCCCGCGACCGGAGGGAAACCGCAAGCAATTCAGCGACAATGAGTTGAAGCTCTCCTGGCCGCGGCATGGACCTTGTCCTTACCGGAGGTCTGGCGGCCGCACCCGACACGAACCAGGAGAACCCGATGCCCTCCTTCCTCTTTTCCTCGCGCTTCCGTCCCGCCCGCGCCCCTGACGCCGCGGACCAGAACCTCGACCCCGGCGGTCCGCTGATCCGGCTGCGCAACCTGGAGAAGGCCTATCCCGCCGGCACCGGCAGGGTGTTCGTGCTGCGCAACATCAACCTGGAGATCCGGGCGGGTGAGTTCGTCTCCATCATGGGGCCCTCCGTGGCGGGGAAGTCCACGCTGCTGTCCATCCTGGGGATGTTCGACGGGGCGTGGAGCGGGGAGTATTACTTCATGGGGCACCCCGTCCACCGGCTGGGCGTCAAGGAGCGCAACGCGCTCAACAAGCAGAACATCGGCTTCGTCTTCCAGCAGTACCACCTCCTGGACAACCTGACCGTCGCCGAGAACCTGGAGATCCCCCTCTCCTACCGGGACGTCAAGAAGAGGGAGCGCGAGGCCATCGTCGCCGACACGCTGGACCGCTTCGGGATCGTGGGGAAGAAGGACCTCTTCCCTAGCCAGCTCTCGGGCGGGCAGCAGCAGCTCGTGGGCGTGGCGCGGGCCACCATTGCCAGCCCCAGGGTGATCCTGGCCGACGAGCCCACCGGGAACCTGCACTCCTCCCAGGGAAGGGAGATCATGGAGCTCTTCCGCAAGCTGAACGAGGCGGGGACCACCATCATCCAGGTGACCCACTCCGAGGTGAACGCCGCCTACGGGAGCCGCATCATCGAGCTGGCCGACGGCTGGATGGTCGGCGAGAAGACCCCCGCCTGATCCACCACGACCGCCGGCGTGGACCCCGGTGGTTGCGCTCAGTGCAGACTGAGCCCATCCTGAACCTCCATGCACCCACTCTCCCCCGAGTCGCCCCGCGTTCTCGTCGCCGACGACCAGATCGACGTTCTGGAAGCCCTCCGCCTCCTTCTCAAGGGAGAGGGCTTCCGGATCGAGACCGCCACCTCCCCGGCGGGGATCCTTGCTGCGGTGCGGGAGCAGGAGCTGGACGTGGTCCTGATGGACCTCAACTACACCCGGGACACCACCTCCGGACGGGAGGGGCTGGACCTGCTGGGAGAGATCCAGGCGCTGGACGCCACCCTGCCGGTGGTGGTGATGACGGCGTGGGGGAGCGTGGAGGGGGCGGTGGAGGCCATGCGCCGGGGCGCGCGGGACTACGTGGAGAAGCCGTGGGACAACACCCGGCTGGTGGCCACGCTGCGCTCCCAGGTGGAGCTGGGGCGGGCGCTGCGCCGCACCCAGCGGCTGGAGCAGGAGAACCGCCGCCTGCGCAGCGACGGCCTTCCACAGATGATCGCCGAGTCGCGCGCCATGCAGCCGGTGCTACGCCTGATGGAGCGGATCGGCCCCTCCGACGCCCACGTGCTGATCACGGGGGAGCACGGGACGGGGAAGGACGTGGTGGCCCGCTGGCTGCACGCCTCCTCCCCACGCGCCGGGCGCCCCCTGGTCACCGTCAACGCCGGCGCCATCGCGGAGGGGGTGTTCGAGAGCGAGCTGTTCGGCCACGTCAAGGGCGCCTTCACCGACGCCCGCGCGGACCGGGTGGGCGCCTTCGAGCTGGCCGACGGTGGCACGCTGTTCCTGGACGAGATCGGGACCATGCCGCCGGAGCAGCAGGCCAAGCTCCTCCGGGTCCTGCAGACCGGGGAGTTCCAGCGGGTCGGCTCGTCCAAGACCCGGCGGGTCAACGTGCGCGTCATCTCCGCCACCAACACCGACCTCCCCCAGGCGGTGGCCGAGGGGCGCTTCCGCGAGGACCTGCTCTTCCGCCTGAACACCGTGGAGATCCACCTCCCCCCCCTCCGCGAGCGGCGGGAGGACATCCCGCTGCTGGCCATGCACTTCCTGCGGCGCCAGGCCGACCAGTACCGCAAGCACCTCGCCGGCTTCGACCCGGAGGCGATGCAGGCGCTCCTGGGCTACGGCTGGCCAGGGAACGTCCGCGAGCTGGAGCACACCATCGAGCGCGCGGTCCTGCTGGCGCAGGGGACGCAGATCGCCCCCGAGGACCTGAACCTCCGCTCCCGCCGCGTCGCCGGCGCCATGTCGCTGGAGGAGATGTCGCTGGAGGACGTGGAGCGGGCGCTGATCCGCAAGGCACTGGAGCGCCACGGGGGGAACGTCAGCCACGCCGCCGAGGCACTCGGGCTGAGCCGGAGCGCGCTGTACCGGCGGCTCCAGCGCTACGGGCTGTGAGGAGCAGACTACATCTGAACTGCTCGTTCGGGCGTGTCCCCCCTGGTGGGGGGCCGGGCTGGCGCGCCGTAACGCATGATACCACCATGCGTAACGGCGGCGAGACCCGGAAGCCGCCCCGGGTCTCGCCCCTGCGGGCGCTCATCCCTCACGCGGGCCCTCACCCCCCGGCCCCCTCTCCCACCAGGGGAGAGGGGGAGCATGACACGACGGAAGGTGCCTTCCCCGTGGAGATCGTCCTCCCCCAGGTCTGGGAGACGGTGGGGCGCAGCGCCGGGTGGGGGCGCCGTTCCCCTCGCCCCTTGTGGGAGAGGGGTGGCGCGCAGCGCCGGGGTGAGGGGCCATGAGGGGGCTGCCGCGCCGGAGGAGGCGTCCTCCCAGCCACGACCGCCAGGTCCTCCGCCTGGCCTTCCTCACCGGCCTCCCCGGGGTGCTCCTCGCCCTCCTCCTCCTCTGGACGGGGGCGCACAGCGACAAGCTGCGCTGGACCCTCACCCTTCTTCTGGGAATCGCCTGGCTGGGCTTCATGGTGGCGCTCCGGGAGCGGATCATCCGTCCCCTGCAGACCCTCTCCAACCTGCTCGCCGCCCTGCGTGAGGGGGACTTCTCCATGCGCGCCCGGGGCGCCGGGACGGACGACGCCCTGGGGCTCGCCTTCCTGGAGGCCAACGTCCTGGCCGACACTCTGCGCGAACAGCGCATCCGCGCCCTGGAGGCCACCGCCCTCCTGCGCCGTGTGATGGAGGAGATCGACGTGGCCGTCTTCGCCTTCGACGAGGAGAACCGGCTGCGGTTGGTGAACCGGGCCGCGGAGCGCCTCCTCGGCCAGCCCGCGGTGCGCCTCCTGGGACGCACCGTCGCCGAGCTGGGGCTGGAGCCGGTACGCGGGAACGGCGAAGGCGACGAGTCGCCCCACACGATCGACCACGCCTTCCCCGGAGGGAGCGGGCGGTGGGAGGTGCGGCGGGCTCCCTTCCGGCAGGGTGGCCGCCCCCACGAGCTCCTGGTGCTGGCCGACGTGAGCCGCGTCCTGCGCGAGGAGGAGCGCCAGGCGTGGCAGCGCCTGATCCGGGTCCTTTCCCACGAGATCAACAACTCGCTGGCCCCCATTCAGTCGATCGCCGGGACGCTCCAGGGGATGCTGGGGGCCGATCCGCGCCCCGGGGACCTGGACGAGGACCTCCGCCGTGGCCTGGCGGTGATCGCCGGCCGCTCGCAGGCGCTGAGCCGCTTCATGTCCTCGTACGCCCGCCTGGCCCGCCTCCCGCTCCCCGAGAGGGAGCCGCTGGACGTAGGCGCCTGGGTGCGGCGCATCGCCTCGCTGGAGACCCGCCTCCGGGTGCGCATCGACCCTGGTCCGGAGGTGACCATCCACGCCGACGGCGACCAGCTGGACCAGCTCCTCATTAACCTGGTGCGCAACGCCACGGACGCGGCGCTGGAGACCGGAGGCGGGGTGGAGGTAGGGTGGAGGGAAGATGGGGGGCGCCTGGAGGTCCGGGTGGACGACGAAGGGCCGGGGCTGTCCAACACCTCCAACCTGTTCGTCCCCTTCTTCACCACCAAGCCCAACGGAACGGGGATCGGTCTCGCCCTGAGCCGCCAGATCGCGGAGGGGCACGGCGGCGTGCTGACGCTGGAGAACCGCGAAGGCGCCCGGGGGGTCCGGGCCAGGCTGGTGCTGCCGCTGTAGGGAGCCCGGGGCACGCCCCCGGGCGTTCGCTGTACCCGCCGGGCTCACGCCGGTGACATGGGCGAACAATATGAGCCTTTAATTGCACCAATGTGGGGCGAGAGCCGCCCCCCTGCACCATTTTGGATGGGCCGAGCCACCGTGGCCCGGCTCGTAAGCGTCGCCGGAGACGAGAGTTGGCCACGGGTGGCGGCTGGTCCGGGAGATGCCGCGGCAGGGCGCCGTATCACACCCCGCCCGTGCCACCGCCGGGCACCCCCCAGCACCCGCATCCGGAGATCGTATGCGCCACGTCCGTCCCGCCCTGCTCGCCGGGGCCGTCGCCCTGGCCGCCTGCTCCGACCAGGGGCCCGTCGCCTCCACCCCCTCCTCTCCCGAAGCCGCGCCGCTGTACTCCGCCGCCGGCCGGGGGATCGAGGGGAGCTACGTCGTCGTGGTGCGCGAGGGCGCCGACCCGCGCTCCGTGGCCGCGGCTGCGGGAGCCGCGCCGAAGTTCGTGTACACCGCGGCGCTCAACGGCTTCGCGGCCTCGCTCAACACGGGGCAGCTCAACGCGCTGCGTCACAATCCCGCCGTGGAGTACGTGGAGCAGGACCAGGAGTTCACCGCCGCCACCACCCAGAGCGGCGCCACCTGGGGGCTCGACCGCATCGACCAGCGCAGCCTCCCGCTCTCCGGCACCTACACCTACAACGCCACGGCGCCGGGGGTCTACGCCTACATCCTGGACACCGGGCTCCAGGCCGACCATCCCAACTTCGGCGGACGCGCGCAGAACGTGTACAACGCCATCTCCGGAGAGACGGGGAGCGACTGCAACGGCCACGGGACCCACGTCGGCGGGACGGTGGGCTCCGCCACCTACGGGGTCGCCAAGGCGGTGCGGCTCCGGGGCGTGAAGGTGCTCAACTGCAGCGGCTCCGGCTCCACCTCCGGGATCATCGCCGCGGTGGACTGGGTGCGCACCAACGCCGTGAGGCCGGCCGTGGCCAACATGTCGCTGGGCGGCGGGCTCTCCTCCTCGCTGAACACCGCGGTCAACAACCTGGCCAGCTCCGGGATCTTCGTGGCCGTCGCGGCGGGGAACAGCAACTCCAACGCCTGCAACTACTCGCCCGCCAGCGCCGCCTCCGCGTTCACCACCGCCTCGTCCGAGAAGACCGACGCGCGGCGGAGCACCTCCAACTACGGGAGCTGTGTGGACGGGTACGCGCCGGGCGGGTCCATCACCTCCACCTGGATCGGCAGCAGCACCAACACCATCAGCGGCAGCTCCATGGCCTCGCCGCACGTGGCGGGGGTGGCGGCGCTCTACAAGGCCACCTACGGCGACGCGGCGTCCTCCACCATCGACACCTGGATCAAGAACAACGCCACCGCCAACGTGATCACCGGCAACCCGACCGGGACTCCCAACCGGCTGCTCTACAAGGCGGCGCTCTGAGTCGTACCGGGGTTTGGTGTGACAGCGGGGTCGCGGTCTTCCGCGGCCCCGTTTTCTATTGGGTGTTTGCTCGTGCGGGGGAGGGTGGCGAGCCCGGTAGGGGCCCACCTCTGGCGCGGAGTGTGCCCGGGAGCGAAGCTGTCAGCAGCCTTCGGACACCTTCCCGCGGGATGACGATGCGGCACCCTGAACCAGGCACCCCCGTCTGGGCCCACCACGAGGCCACCGTGGGTGGCGTGCGGCTGCACTACGTGGAGGCGGGGACGGGGCCGCTGGTGGTGCTCCTGCACGGCTTCCCGGAGTTCTGGTACGAGTGGCGGCACCAGATCCCGGCGCTCGCGGCCGCGGGGTTCCGGGTGATCGCCCCCGACCTGCGGGGGTACAACACCTCCGACAAGCCGCGGGGCGTGGGGAGCTACCGGGTGGAGGCGCTGGTGGAGGACGTGGCGGGGCTGGTCCGCCACGCGGGGGAGGAGCGCGCGCACGTCGCGGGGCACGACTGGGGCGGGGTGGTGGCCTGGTACCTGGCGATGCTCCGCCCCGGGACCCTGGACCGGCTGGTGATCGTCAACGCCCCCCACCCCGCCCGCTTCGGGCGGGAGCTGCGGATGCCCGACCAGATGCTGCGCTCCGCGTACGCCGGCTTCTTCCAGCTCCCCTGGCTCCCCGAGGCCGTCATCCGCGCGCGGGACTTCGCGCTCCTGGAGCGCGCCTTCCGCAACGATCCCGCGCGCCCGGGCGCCTTCACCGACGAGGACATCCGCCGCTACAAGGAGGCCCTGGCGCACCCCGGCGCCCTGACCGCTACGCTCAACTACTACCGCGCCGCCGCCCGCCACCGGCCCCCGCGGGCCCGCCGCATCACGGCGCCCACGCTGCTGGTGTGGGGGGAGAAGGATCCGCACCTGGTGGTGCGGCTCGCCGAGGGGGTGGAGGAGTGGGTCCCCGGGATCCGGGTGGAGCGGCTCCCCGGCGTGGGCCACTGGGTTCCCGCCGAGGTGCCGGAGCGGCTGAACCGGCTGATGATCGACTTCCTGCGCGGCGGGTGAGATGAGAAGAGAGCTGGCTCGCAAGTCGTTCCACGTCGCCTCCGTCCTGCTCCCGCTCCTGGTCTGGCTCGCCCCGCGCCCGCTGGCCGTCGTGGTGCTCGTCCCCACGGCGGCGCTGGCGCTGGCGGTGGACGTCACCCGGCTCCGGTTGCGGTGGCCGCGCTACCACTTCCTCCGCCTCACCCGCACCATGCTCCGCCACCACGAGCGCCACGGACTGGCCGGCGCCACCTACATGGCCGTGGCGTACGCGCTGGCGCTCCTCCTCTTCCCGAAGCCGGTGGCGGTGGCTGCCATGCTGTACAACGGGCTGGGAGACGCCGCAGCGGCGCTGGTGGGGAAGCGGTGGGGGCGGCACCGGACCCGCTGGGGGAAGAGCTGGGAGGGGTTCGGGGCGGCGTTCGCCACCTGCCTGGCGGTGGGCGTGGTGATCGGGCGGGTGGAGCCGGCGCTCCCCCTGGCGGGGGCGCTGGCGGGGGCGC
>DATAAL010000782.1:0-1683 GCA_036260145.1 Longimicrobiaceae bacterium
AGAGGGCCCCCGCGGACGCAGCGAGGATCCTCGACTGCCGTTCACCCTCCCCCACGCAGTTTGTGGGGGAGGGCCGGGGTGAGGGCCACGAAGGTGTTTACCCACACACCGAAGTTGATTAGAATCAAGGCGTTCCCCTCCCACAGCCGTTTCTCTCCCTTCTCCCCCACAGCGTCATGCCCACGTCTACCCAATCCGCGGCGCCGCCGCTCAGGGAGCAGCTGGCCCGCGAGGTCGCGTCCATGGTGCGCCACCTGATCACCAACGGCACGCGCGTCCCCGCCCAGTTCGTTCAGTCCGCGGACCAGTTCGAGACCGCCATCCGCCAGAACCAGCCCGTGGACGTGGCGGCGCTGGCATCCACGCACGAGCGCCTGTCGCGGCTGGTGGCGCCGGCAAAGCCCGGCACGCTGGCCCTGCTGGACGCCAGCGACGCGGCCGGCCGCGCGAGCTCGCTCGGGCCCGTGACGCTGGTGCGCAACATGATCAAGGTGGCCTTCCTCTGCGTTGCCGCCTTCATCGTGCTCAGCGTGGTCGCGGTGATCGACGCGCATCCCGGCATCACGCTCCTCGTGGACGCGGACACGAACACCCCCCCTCGTGGCGACAATCACACGCTGCTGGTGGTCGAGATCATCCTCGAGCGGATCTTCTGGCTCTCGGCGGCGGGGATCGGCGCGTCGTTCGCCATGCTGTTCCACCTGAACGACCAGATCATCGCGCGCACCTACGACCCCGACGAGGTGGCGTCGTACTGGGTGAAGTTCTTCCTGGGGGTGGTGGCGGGCTTCATCCTGGTGGCGCTGGTGCCGCTGGACACGACGGCGGACACCGGCGCCGAGGCCCTCACGCCCGCCACCATCGCGCTGCTGGGCGGCTTCTCGGCCTCCGCCGTGTACCGCATCCTCACCCGGATGGTGGAGGCGCTGGAATCCGTCTTCAGCGGTGGTTCGCGCGAGCAGGTCGCCGCGGCGGAAAAGGCGGCCGTTACCCGCGCCTCCGAGGAGACCACGCAGGCGCGGGTGGCGCTGGCCGGGCAGCTGGTGGAGATCCAGGAGGGCCTGGCCGCGGGAATGACGCCCCAGGAGATGTCGGCCCGGCTGCGGCAGATGGTGGCGGGGCTGGTGCCCGGCTCGGCCGACACCCCGGCCCCACGGCCCCACGGTCCGCCCGCGGGCAAGGTGTCCGTCCCCGCCGTGGTCGCGGCGCCGGAGGAGGTGCCGGCCCAGGTCACGGCGGCGCAGCCGGATGCGCCGGTTTCGGCGGGTGACGGGGAAAGCACGTCCGCGGCGGGATGAAATTCGCCCCTTGACAAACGGCTGGGGAGTCGATTACACTCCCCGCCCTGGGAGTCGCGTCCCGATCCTGCCGGCCCCGAGCCGGCCCCCGGACCACGGAGAACACCGTGGACCGGCGGATCGATGACGCGGCTCCTTTTTGTTTTCGGCAACACCGAACCGACGTACGAACCGACGATGCACGCGCACCCTCCTCACCCCATCGATGCCCACCCGGCGGCCGTCCTGGCCGAAGCCGGCATGGGATCGTCGTGCGCGGTGGCGGCGCAGGGACGAGCCTTCGTGGGGCTCGGCGGGTTCGGCATCGGCAGGAACAGCGGTTTCGGCAGGCAGGGCTGGAGCCGGCGGGACCGGTACAAGCAGCGCGGGAGGACCGTGGCGCGGC
>DATAAL010000783.1:0-20947 GCA_036260145.1 Longimicrobiaceae bacterium
TGGAACCGCCGTACGGCCTGGTCTGGTTCTTGTCCTCAGCCATAACTCCTCCTTGGTGGTGAGCCGCTGCGGGCTCGTTGGTTCACCCGCCGACAATCGCGGCGGGGTCGCGCCCGGCTCGGGCGCCCAAGTTCCAGGGACTCAGCTCCGCTCAGCCGGATGTGCCCGTATCGGCACTGCTCCGGGCGTGGCTCGTCCCTGCGCTCCGTCTTCCTATTCCGCCGGCAGGGCGGGCTGGTCGGCCGCCGAGCAGCCGCTGCACGAGCAGCAGGTGTTGCTGGACCCGCCCGCGACCTCGTCCAGTGCCTCGTCCGAGAGGGGCTCGATCTCCAGGTTGGAACCGCCGTACGGCCTGGTCTGGTTCTTGTCCTCAGCCATAACTCCTCCTTGGTGGTGAGCCGCTGCGGGCTCGTTGGTTCACCCGCCGACAATCGCGGCGGGGTCGCGCCCGGCTCGGGCGCCAAGCTCCAGAAAGTCGGCGTGGGGGTGAGCAGACCGCAGCACGAGCGAGTCGACCATGACCTCCACCACCCTCCGCCTCCCCGCGTCGTCAGGGGGGCACATCTCGGATGTCGGTAGCATCTCCACCAGGGTGAGCGAGTCACCGCACTCTTCCAGCGCCGACCGGAGGAGGGGCAGGAAGAGTGGGGAGGTGAAGTCCAGGTACTGTGGCTTGTATACCGTGCCGAAGAAGAAGTCCGGCAGGGGCTCGTCGAAGAACACCCGGTCGGGGACCCCCCAGGCCGCGCGGAGCCGGTTGATTCTCACGAACGCCTGCGCGTCGTCCGGATCTCCCGCCGCCTCCGCCAGCGCGCGGGCAGGGACCCACCACGTCCTGCGGCGAAGGACGAGGTTGCCGAGCACCGTGCGGTCGGCGACCACGAGCTGCCCCTCCCGGCGCTTCGGCTGGCCGGGAAACACCCCGCCCATCTCGTTCGGACCGAAGGCGCACAGGAACCGGAGGAGCTGCGGCATGTAGCACCCGAAAGCCATCCCCAGGTGGACCGGGAGGTAGCGCTGTCCGTCGGGGCCCCGCACGACGGGCTGCCGCTCCGCGCCATCGAAACAGATCCGGAGGTCACCGAGGCTCACGCGCCGGTGGACCGGGACGTCGGCCTCGTCACCCGGCAGCGTCAGCACGCTGGGGGTCTGGGGTGCGTGGACGTTGAGGGTGTCGCCCTGCACGCACTGGACGTCCAGGAGCTCGGCGCGCTCGCCGTCCACCGTGAACGCTCCGCGTGCGATGAGGTAGTCGGTGTACCAGCGGCGCACCTCCCGGTCCATTGCGGGGGTGTACCGGCTCCCGTAACGCCCAGTCCCCTCCTTGACGCGGTTCAGCATCCAGAGCGAGCCGTCGGTGCTCGCCGGGAGCAGCAGCAGGCAGGCGCCCCAGGCGGCCGCGTCGGTATAGGGAGCCGGCACCCGCTCGATCAGCTCACGCAGCTTCTCCGCGTCCACGCGCTGCTCCGTTCCATCGTGCAGCAGGCATCCCGGAAGGCCCTCGAGCACCTCGGCGCGCCGGGCACGGAGCGCCTCGACCTCCGGCAGGTCCAGCGGGTTCCAGGTCGCTTCCAGGGACCTGTTCTTCCACCAGTCCGCGTAGAACCTGGCGTAGTCCTTCCAGAGGGTCCGGGCTCCCTGGAACAGCTCCAGCGCTCCCATCTCCCGCCTGTCGGGCCAGCGGTCGGCGGCGAACGCCGCGAAGGTGCGGCGGAACTCGTGTCCGTGGTCGAAAAGGCTGGTGAGCCGGACCAGCAGCTCGGTGTTGCGCAGGGCCGCCTCGACCGCCGGCCGCGATACGTGGAGGATCTCGGAGGGCGGAGCGTCGTCCTTCGCCCGGATGAGCACGTCCTCGTAGAGGTTGTAGGTCGCCGTCCCCCCCCGCCGGATCCGCTGCGGGTCGAGTCCTCCGAGCCGGGCCGCCGTCTGCCACAGCTCGTCGATCAGCCCCTGCATCTCGCGAAGCGAGCGCACCGGGTCGGCCGCTTCGTGGTAGCCGTCTTCCAGGGCGACCAGGTGTTCGAGCCGGGCCGCGAATGCATCCAGGCCGGGATCCGGCGGCAGCGAGCGGAGGTGGCGCAGCATCCGCTTCTCCAGGTGCCCCTCGTGGACGGGCCACGGCAGCGCCAGACACAGAAAGCCCACGTCCAGCATCCCGTCGATCTGCTGCTGGACGTCACCCGCGCCGGTGTCGCCTGCGAGATCCTCCGCGAGCGAGTCCACCAGCTCCCGGTAGGTCGGGCGCCCTTCGCCGAGCACCTCGGAGAGGCGCGAGACTACCGGTCCCCGGAAGTCCCCCCGCACCAGGGCTTCGTGCCGGTAACGCAGGACTCCCTCCTCCGGGTCGGGCTCCCAGCGGCTCGGCCGGAGGAACAGGAACCGCTCCGGGGCGATCTCGACGATGGAATCGTTCAGCACCACCGGCAGGCGGTCCCGGAAGGCCGGGTAGCGGCAGAGCATCTCCACGTGCTGGTGGAGCAGGTAGCGCTTCAGCCGCAGCAGAGAACGCCCGTGCCACGGACCGGGACGCAGCCGGAGCCCCACGGGTCCCAGGTCGTTGCGCAGCGTCCCGAGAGCAATCGGCGTGAGGGTGGAAAACGGAGAGATCTTCACCGCCGCGCGGCTCACGTACCGCAGCAGGGCCAGCATCGCGCGCTCGTCCCTGCGGTCGTACGCCCGCGGGTCCGTGCTCTGGAGTCGCCGGACGGCATCCGCCAGGTCCGTGCTGGCCAGCGCGAGTCCGCGGAAGAAGGCCCGGTCGCGGGATCGCTCCACCAGCCTCCGGCGCTGGCGCTCCCGCTCCCGCGCGAAGGAGTCGTGGAACGCGGCGCTCCACTCTGCGAGCTGCTGCTCCAGCGCCACCACCCGGTCCGCGACCGGACCGATCCGGCTCCGCAGCCGCTCCCACTCCGGCGTCCGGGTGTGCCTGGCGAGCGGCCTCCCGTTGTGGCAGTCCCGCTTCGCCGCCAGGAGCAGGCTGCGCAGCTCCGGCTCCGCGTCCGGGACCGCCGCGAAGAGCCGGTCCACCATCCCGGCGCGGGCTTCCTGCAGCCGCGCCTCCAGGTCGGCCAGGGCGGACAGCTCCGCGCAGAGCTCCGTCGCCAGGTCGTCGACCGCGTCAACGGGTAGCCCCGCGATGCGGACGATCACGGGCGCCGCGCCGGAGTCGCGTGTTCCCGCGCTCTGGAGCATCGGCTAGACCTCCACGGCCACCACCGCGTCGGCCGGAGCGTCCGTGGCCGCGCGGAGGAGGAGGTGGTGTACGAAGGCTTCGTTCCGCATGTCCACTCCGAGCTGGTTGGCCAGCCCATGGAAGGCCTTGAACAGCGACGGAAACGCCGGGTGGTCGGTGAACGGATCGACGTGGTACGCAGGATCGCCCCGGAAGCGGGCGAGATAGCCGGCGAGGTCGCGGACGGAGTGCTCCCAGGTGCCCTCGGCGGGGACGCCTTCCCCGGCGGGGAGGGTGCGCTCCCGTTCCTCGGCGGCACGCCGGACCTGCTCCACCACCGGGCGCATCCCGTCGACCCGCCGGTCGAACATCGCCAGCGCTTCCGCCTCCTTGCTCTGGCTCGAGAGCACGAAGCGGAGGAGCCAGTCCCGGTGGTATACGAGGTAGGCGGCGTGCTCCTCCGCCGGGAGCCCGAGAGCGGCGAGCCCCGCCATCACCGAGTTCAGTAGCACCTGCAGGCGCGCCGAGTCCGGCAGCCCCGGCTTCAGCACGTCCAGGACCGTCTCGGCACCCCGGGCCAGGCAGGTCGTGATCCGCGCGACGTACAGGTCGTCGCCCAGGAGGACCTGCGGTCCCAGGTTGACGTGACTGCGGCGGTACCGAGTCCACAGGAGGGTGCGGTCCGGGTAGTCCGCCGTCTGCTGGTCCTCCTCGTCGATCGGGGGGGCTTCGGCCCGGCTGACGCGCGGCGCGTCCGGATCCCGGGGCGGGAGCGACGCGAAGAGACGGTCTACCGATCCCCTCAGCAGGGTTTCGGCGATGGGGCGCAGCTCCCCGGGACCGTGCAGGCGCACCTTGAGGTGGCACCCTCCCTTGCTGTACCGCACCATCCAGAGCCCCCACCCGCCCCGGGGTGCATGCTCCCGGAGCCCTTCCCGGAGAGGGGCGACGACGTCGTGGATCACTTCGTCCAGGCAGCCGTCGCAGTAGACACTCGCCGTCAGGATCGGGTCGGGAGAGATCATACGCTCACTCCATACATAATGGGCTGGGGAGCGCGGCTGGGCGGGCCAGCCTCAGCAGGGTGTATCCGATCCCGGAGCTTCCGCAGAACAGCGCCAGCTCCGACTCCGGCTCCTCCCCGGGAGGCGAGACCGCGAAGTCCCCCCGGGTGTCGGCGCGCTCGAGAGTCCGCTCCGCCAGCGCCCGGGCGGCTTCCAGGAGATCGTCCCCCCCGAGCACGCGGTGGGCGTGGAGAAGGATCTCCACCCGCCCCAGGTTCCCGCAGCACAGGGTGTCTACGGGAGCGTCCGGGAGGGATTGCGTCATCTTCAGCATCCGCGCGGCTTCCTCGCCACGCGCGGTCTCGGGCGTCCCCAGACGGGACAGGGCCATCCCGGGAGCGCCGTAGCACCATGCCGCCAGCTGGAGCGGGCGGCCGAAGCGCGGGTCCCACCAGTTGTCCTCCACCGGATCGAAGAGCGTCTGCTCGAAGGCGAACGCTTCCAGGGCGGCGTCCCGCAGCCGCTCGGCCCCGGTCCGCAGGAACAGCCGCAGCAGGGCGTACCCGATCCCCGCCGCCCCGTGTGCGAAGCCGGTGAGCGGGGGGAGCCCCGCGGCCCGCCAGGTCCGGGGACCCCCGTCCCGGGACACGCGGCTGTCCAGGAGGTGATCGGCGCAGGCATTCGCGAGGTCCAGGGGTGTGGCGCCCCGGGCGTTGGGATCGGAGGTGACCTGGTCGAGGACGAGGAGCGCGAGCACGGCTCCCGCACACCCCCTGACGACATCGAACTGGTCGTCCGCGAGGATCCGCTCGGGTGTGAGGAGGAGGGTGGAGTCGTGCGCCTCGCGGATCAGGACCGGCTCGTCGATCCACCGGCCGATGTGGACCAGCGCGTAGACGAGCGCGCCGAGACCCACGAGGCCGCCGACCGGCATCCGGACTCCTCGTGCGCGCTCCGGGTCGCCCACGAGCTCCGTCAGCTTGCGCCGGACGGGGGCGAGCGCCCGCAGCACGGTCTCACGGTTGTCGGTGCGGTCACGGACGTGGTCCAGGGCCGCCAGGAACAGGGCGACTCCCGTGGTCCCGCCATAGAGATAAGGACCCAGGGGTGCGGAAGGGGTGCGGTCGGGATCCGCGGACCGGGCGAGCCACACCACGCTTCCGTCCCGCGGGCCGCTCGCCTGCTCGCGGATCCGGTCCGAGATCGCAGCCGCGCGCGACACCAACTCGGCGCTACCGACCGATGGGCTCGTGACGGGACTGCTCACGACCACACTCCATCTCCGGGTCGAAAAGAGAGTACTGTACGGGCCAGAAAGGGGAATGAATCCACCGCAATGCGTGTGCCAACCGCGCCAAATGATTGCTCAAAATGCACGAAACAAAGGCCGCATTTTACTGCAATTCCCGCACCTCTCCGGAGCCCGTGACACCCGCGCGAGGGTACGGACGCAGGACGCCCCTCACCCGCGAGTGCGGGTGAGGGGCGTGGATGCCGGGTGGGGGTCTCCGCGGGCTGGCCGGATCAGCCAGGCGGCTGGCTGAGTGCCCGCAGCCGCTCACGGACGAGATCCGCGGCGCCCGGGCCGGCGAGCTCATCCAGGGTGAACGCCGCCAGCGCGGTCACCATCCTCGCGAGCCCCGCCGGAGCCCTGTACCGGCATGGGAGCTCCCGGTCGACCTCCTCCAGCCGACGGGCGGCGCTCCGGACCAGCGACTGCAGGACCAGGAACGCCCCGTCGGAGAGCGCCGGCCTCCCCCGGTAGTTCTGGAGCCGTCCTCCCTGCCGATAGGCGGAGGGGTCCTCCAGCCCCATGAAGCGGAGGAACCAGTCGGCGTGGTACCGGCCCGCGGCGGCGACGATCCCCACGTAGTCGGCGATCAGCTCGTCCAGGAGGGTGTTCCGCATCGACCCGAAGAGGCGGCGGGTGAAGTAGTGGGTGCACTCGTGCTCCAGGCGGATGGTGCGTGACATCTTCAGCCACACCTCCTCCCGGAGCCCCAGCTCCGCGGCACCCACGCCGCTGTACGGACCCGCGCTCAGGAGGATGAAGCGGTCCTGGTAGAGCTCCCTCCGCTCGCGGATGCCCCGGAAGGCGGTCGCCCAGTCGCTCCCCTCCACCCCCTGGAGCTCCCCCCGCTCGAACTCCTGCCGCAGGCGCGCCACCCGCCCCCAGTTGTTGTAGCCCGCGATGGTGCACGCGCCCATGGAAGCGGGGATCGGGTCCGGCTCGTTGCGCCGGGCCAGTGCCCGCAGCAGCGCCATGAAGTCGTTCCGGTTCTCGGCCACGAGCACCGGGATGCGCCCGGCGGCGGTGGGGTGAAGGAAGAGCCGGAGACTTTCCGGTTCTTCCAGCAGCAGGCCGGCCCCCGCGCCGGTGGGGGGGATCCCCCGCTGTACCGCGTTCCGGTATTCCTCGGTCGCGCTGATCCCCTCCGCGACGGGGAAGCGCAGCTGGACGAGCTCCTCCCTGAGCGTGGGCACGACCCCTCGCCGCTCCGCCTCGGCCGCGTACCCGGTCCATGCCTCCACGAACGGCTCGTCCGCCAGCGGGAAACCGGTGTCGTCGGGGAGCCCCTCCACCCGGAACACGTTCTCGTTGTAGCGCAGCAGCTCCTCGGCCTCCGCGTCTCCCGCCCCGAAGGCCCGCAGCACCTCCTCGCGGGTGCCGGTTCCGTCCATGGTGCAGAGCATCGGTCCCTCCTCAGGCGATCTGTCGCCGCGCCATCTCGTGGAACACCCCTTCACGGTCCAGCAGCTCGCCGTAGGTGCCACTTTCCACGATCCGGCCGTCCTGGACCACGTAGATACGATCCGCGTTCATGACCGTGCTCAGCCGGTGCGCCACCACGATCCGCGTGGCCTTGAGCCGGTCGAGGCTCTGGCTCACCACCGCCTGGGTGCGGTTGTCCAGCGCGCTGGTCGCCTCGTCGAAGAGGAGGATCCGGGGACGGTTCACCACCGCCCGAGCGATCATGAGCCGTTGCCGCTGCCCGCCGGAAAAGGTGCCGCCACCCTCGCTCACCACGGTGTACATCCCCATCGGCATCTGCCGGATATCCTCGTCGAGCCCGGCGATCCGGGCTGCCTCCCACGCCTCGTCCAGCGTGGCGAGCGAAGAGCCCACGATGTTGGTGAGAACGGTCCCCGCCATGAGCCTGCCGCTCTGCCACACCGCGCCGATCTGGCGCCGGACCGCCTGGATGTCCAGCCCCGCGATGTCCTGCTCGTCGTAGGTGACCGTCCCCGACTCCGGTGCCTCGAACCCCAGGAGCAGGCGGAGGATGGTGGACTTGCCCGAGCCGGACGGACCCACGAAGGCCACGAACTCCCCGGGATGGATCCGGAGTGAAACGTCGCGCAGCACCTGCGGCCCGTCGGCGTGGTAGCGGAAGGTGACGTGCTGGAGCTCGATGGCCCCCGACAGCTCGCCCGGGTCGCTCTTCCCGGCGTGCGCCTCGGGCTCCGCCTGGAGGATCGGCTTCACCTGCTCGTACAGGGGGATTACCGACAGGACGCTGATCAGCGCGGTGCTGCTCGACAGCGTGGCCGAGAGGCACAGGTTGAAGGCGGCCATGAAGCCCAGGAACTCGCCCGTCCCGATGGGGTTGTCACCGGTGAGGCGCGGGGCCGCCACGGCGAAGATCAGCATGGAGCAGACGACGGGGAAGACGGACCTGAACACTGCGAGGCAGTTCCCCAGGGTGCGCATCCGGAGCTGGATCTCGCGCTGCTCGCCGAACATTCTCGCCCATACGCCGAACGCCTGCACCTCGGCACCCACCATCTTGAGCTTGGCGATTCCGGTAAGGAGCTGCAGCACTGCGCCCGAGGCTCTGGACCGCAGCTGCAGGATGGCGCGCTGCTTCCTGAGCTGCAGGTAGCTCACCGACAGGGTGGCCGCCAGCGCCGCCGCGATCAGCAGCGACGCGACCAGGGCCAGCGCCGCATCGTATAGGAAGAGGAGCCCGAAGTTGGAGACCGAGAAGAGGCCGCCCAGGAGGGTGGTGACGACCGTCCCGGAGAGCACCCGGCGGATCTCCTCCACCCCCATGGCCCGGACGGCCAGGTTCCCGGCAGTGTAGTCGCGAAAGAAGGGGAGGGGGAGCGCGAGGAGCCGGTCCCATACGGCCGCCTGCAGAGCGGCTCCCATCCGCGCCTCGATGCGCAGCAGGCTCACCCCGCGCACCATGTGGAAGACGCTCCCGGCGATCCCGGTCACCAGGAGCGCCAGGGTGAGCTGCAGCAGCTGCCCCCGCTCGGCTCCGGGGATGATGCTGTCGTACAGCGAGCGGATGGCGAGCGGGGTGGCCAGCCCAAGCAGGGCGACCCCCACCGTCATGGCAATCACCGTCCACAGGTCCCGGCGGCTCCCCTGCAGGCCGAAGCGGAGCACGTCGCCGAGCCGCAGGCTTCCGGGCGAGAAGGGGCGGTACAGGGCGTGGGCGAACGGGTCGAGCGACGCCGCGATCTCAGCGTCCACCCGGGTGCGCTCCCGCGTCCGCGGGTCGTGCACCTCGTACCCCCCCCCGGCGGCGGGGAGGAGCGCCACCGGATGCTTCCCCGCTTCAAGCGAGCCCAGCAGGGGGCCGGCATCGCTCCGCCACCACCCGTGCCGCAGCATCACCCGCCGCACCCGCACCCGGTGGGCGCGCGCCAGGTCCTCGACGGGCTCCCTGCACCGGCCCTCCGCCGGGTGCGCGACCGGTGATTCCGTCCGGATCCCCGCGGCGCGGGCCACCAGGCGGAAGGCGGCGAGCGCCGCGTCCTCCCCGTCGGCACGGAAGCCGCCCGCGGCGGGGGCGGCGCCCTCCCTCCCCGTCATGGAGACCACCAGACCCGACAGCGCCGTGGACATGGCGACCCGCCGGTTCCTGGCCTGCGCCTCCGTCCTCTGTCGCTGAGCCTGGTCGGCCTCGCGCAGTCGCTCGGCCGCCACGCCGATCATCATCCGGTGCAGCCGGTCGAGCCCCCCCCAGAGCAACGCCTGCCCGGAGAGCACTTCGTTGGCGAGCAGGTACTCGGTGGCGACCAGCCGTACCGTGCACCCTTCGACGCTCTCCGCCCATCCCAGGTCCGCCACCGGGAGGACCTCGCCCGCCCTGACCTCGCCCACCGCCCTGCCGAGGAGGCGCGAGCGGCCGTGCAGCTGCTCCACCCAGCCGATCCGCGTGGTGGGACGGATGCAGCTCCCCGCCTCCACCGTGAGCTCCTCACCGGGCTCGATGCTCCGGAACCGCCGTGGCTGAGTCCCGCCGGTCATTCCTTCGTACACGCGCCCGATCCAGGCGTGAAGGAGCTCCGTCACGGCCGAGTGGAAGTGCGCGTCGGCGGCGAGCCCGCGCAGGTCGTGCAGCTCCGCCCCGGCCAGCGTGGTCCCGGTGCACCCTACCGCGAGCAGCCCCATCCCCGAGTCGGGGTCCACTCCCACCCCGAACAGCGGCTCGCCGGCCGCCGCCCGGAAGAGGTGGAACCTCCGCCCCACCGGGACGCCGTCCCGCACCTCGGTCGCGAAAACGTCCACCCGTCCCGAGCGGATCCACCACACCCGGCCGTGCTCCAGAAGCAGCGGACGGTCGCCGGCGGCATCGTAGTCGGGAACCTGGCCCGGGAAGAGGGCCGAGAGAGTACGAACGATCATCCGCTTGCTCCTTTGGTCGTGTCCTGAGGTGCGTCCGGGGACTCCTCACGCGCCCCGTGATCGGGCGCGGCGCTCCCGCTACTCCGATGCGATGAGCTGGCTGTACCGGCCGGGGACGTCCCTGAGCTCGTCGTGCGTACCCCGCTGTACGATCCGGCCGTTCTCCAGCACCACGATCTCATCGCAGTCCCGGATGGTGCTCAGCCGGTGGGCGACGATCAGGCAGGTGCACCCGCGGCGGCGGAGGTTGTCGTCGATCCTCTGCTCGGTGGCCGGGTCCAGGGCGCTGGTGGCCTCGTCCAGCACCAGGATCGACGGGTTGTTGACCAGCGCCCGCGCGATCTCCAGCCGCTGCCGCTGTCCGCCGCTGAAGTTCCTCCCCCCCTCCTCCACCCGGCAGTTGTACCCCCCCTGCCGGGCGCTGATGTCCTCGTGGATGCAGGCGTCGCGGGCGGACTGCACCAGGTCCGCGTCGCTCACGGTGGGGTCCCACATGGTCAGGTTGTCGCGGACCGTCCCCTCGAACAGGAAGATCTCCTGGTCCACCACGGCGACGCTCGCGGTCAGGGTGGCGCGGGGGATCCGCGTGCGGGGCGTGCCGTCGAACAGGATCTCGCCCGCCCAGGGCTCGTACAGCCCGGTGACCAGCCGCGCGATCGTGGACTTGCCGCTCCCCGTGCCCCCGATCAGCGCCACCCGGCTTCCCGGCCGCAACGTCAGGCTGAAGTCCTGGATCAGCGAGGCTTCCAGGCGGCTGTAGCCGAAGGAGACCCGCCGCAGCTCGATGTGTCCCGTGAGCCGTCCCGGGGCGGCCTCCGCCGCGGTCTCCGGCCCGGAGGGGTGGACTGCGGGCTGGGCCTGCGAGCGGAGGACATCGTCCAGGCGGTTCATGTCGCCCTTGACCTCCTGCACCGTGCTCCCCAGCGCCACCAGGTTGTTCACCGGGCCGAGAAAGGCCAGCATCAGCGCCTGGAACGCCACCAGCATCCCCATGCTCAGGTGGCCGTCCATCACCCGTGTCCCGCCCACGCCCAGGAGAAGAGCGGTGCTCACACCCAGGAGGAGCGGCGGGACGGCGAGCAGGAGCTGTGTGTACAGGCCGAGCTGGTGCTGCGCGTTGGCCGCCTTGGCGTAGTAGCCCGACCAGCGGGCGAAGAAGTCGGATTCCGACCCGGTGGCCTTGAGGCTCTCGATGTTGAGCAGCCCTCCCATCGCGGTTCCGATGGCCTTCCCCTGGTCCTGCAGGAGTCGCTGGCTCAGGTCGGTCCGCTTCCGCGACATGTACCGGAGCGCCGCGATGTTGAGCGCCGCGGTCGCCACCACCAGCAGCGCCAGCACTCCGTCGTAGTGGAGCATCAGCGCGGCGTAGAAGGTGATGGTCACCAGGTGGAGCACGGTGGTGGCGAGCTCTCCCGACAGGAGCTGCGCCACCCGGTCGTTGATCCCCACGCGGTTCGCGATCTCACCGGCGAAGCGCTGGGTGAAGAACTGCATCGGCAGGTGCAGCACGTGCCAGAAGAAGCGCGCCGAGGTGCCGAGCGCCAGCCGGGTCTCCAGCCGCAGCAGGTAGAGCTGCTGAAGCCAGGCGAGCACCCCCAGGACCAGGGCGGTGAGCCCCATGGCCCCGATCAGCCAGGGGACCCAGTCGGTCATCCCCTTCACCAGGACGTCGTCCACGAACACCCGGGAGAAGGTGGGGACCAGGAGCCCGGGGACGACCAGCGCCAGCCCGGCGAGCACGCAGTACAGCAGAGCCACGTGCGACCCCGCCAGCCGCCTGCGCAGTGCCTCCAGCAGGCTCCGCCCCTCCCCTCCCTCCTCGAAGTCGGGCGCCCGCTCGAAGGTGAGCGCCACCCCGGTGAATGCCTCGTCCAGCTCCTCCTCGGTGACGACGCGCGGCCCGTCGGACGGGTCGTTGAGGTAGACCCGTCCCTTCCCGTCGAACCCCTCCAGCACCAGGAAGTGGGCGAAGTTCCAGTGGATGATCATGGGCAGGGACATGGAGCGCAGCCCCTTGGGCTCCGTCTTGAAGCCACGGGCCACCAGCCCGTAGCTGCGCGCCGCCTTGACCATGTTGCTCGCCTTGCTCCCGTCACGGGATACGCCGCAGGCGACGCGGACCTCTTCCAGCGGGACCGGCTTGCGGTTGTGGGCCAGGATCATGGCCAGCGACGCGGCCCCGCACTCCACCGCCTCCATCTGGAGGACGGTGGGAACCCTGACGCGGCGGGGCGGGTGCCCGGGCCGGCTGCCCGGGAGCCGCTGCTTGACTCGGTCCAGGATGGCGTTCATTCGGGTGCGCATCGGGAGACCAGGGGTGACGGGAGTAGCGGACTCATGGAGCGCGCAGCCCCACACGGGCGCCGGAGCCGGGCTCATCGTACCTGCGGAGCTGCGGGATCATCACCGAGATGGGGCGCCGGCGCTCCACCACGATGCTCGCGGTCGCCAGGGTGCCGCTCTGGATCTCGATCTGCGGGCCCCTCGACGACGACCACCGGTAGGCGCTGGGGCTGCGGGGGTCGGGGACCAGGCGGGCGTGCACCTCGAAGGGAGCATCCGTCCCCGAGAGGGCAGTGACGAGCTGCTGGTTCTTGAGCACCCGCCGCATCCCGTTGGGGGTAGTCGGAAAGTCCGACACGTAGCTCACCGTTCCCAGCAGGTAGCCATGCTCCTCCTTCTGCACCGTGGAGGGCACGATCTGGATCTCCATCCCCGGCCTGATCTTCTTTCCCTGCGCGGAGGGAACGTAGACGACCACCTCCAGCTCGCGGGCGTTCCGGCCGGTACGGTCCACCATCAGGACCGGCTCCCCCCTCCCCACGATCCGGCCGCGCTCCGTCGTCACCTCCACCACGCGCCCGGTATACGCGCTGGTGAGCGTCGAGGTCAGCCTCTGCTCGCTCTGCAGCCGGGCGAGCTCGCGCTTGGCCTCGTACAGCTTGAAGCGGCTCTCCTGCAGCGCCTTCTGCTGGTCGTTTTCCAGCTGCAGCTCCCGGACGCTGAGCTGTGCCAGCTCGCTCCGGCTGGCCCGTACCTTCTCCCGGAGTCGCTCGTACTCCGCGGTGGTGGCCAGGAGCGCCTGCCGGGTGATCAGCCCCTGCGTCACCAGCCTCTCTTCGTTGTTGACCTTCTCGCGCAACGCCGCCAGGGCACGCTCCGAGGCGGCGATGGACTGCTCCACGTTGGCGCGCGACCTGGACAGGTAGGCGGCCTGGAGCTCCGCGTCGCGCACCCCGAACTGCGAGAGCTGCCGGTACTGCTCCGCCAGCTCCGCCACCCGGGCCTCGGCCTGCTGGATCTGCTCCGCCAGCTCCGGCTGGGCCAGGCGGGCGACCACCTGTCCTTCCGTGATCGGATCCCCGACGCCCACCGACAGCTCCATCACCCTGCCGTCGCTTTCCGAGACCACCTCGAACACCCCGCCGCTCCGGATCAGGATCCCCTGCCCGTGGATCCGCTCGGGGATGCTCCCCAGGAAGCCCCACGCCACGGCCGTCACCAGCACGGCTCCCAGGCCGCCGAGCGCCACCCACCCCTTGGGGGTGGTCACCTGCATCACGTGGTCGAGCTGCTCCGGGGAGGCGAGCCGCTCCAGGGCCACCTCGCGAAAGATGTCTTTGCGCATGTCCTGCTCGTTTCAGTGGAGTTGGGGTCTTCGGGAGCGTGGACGGCTCAGCTCCGGGGGTGCTCCGTGAAGCCGGTCAGCGCGTCCACGGCCACGCGGTCGCCGGATTCCCCCCCGATCAGCGTGCCGGCTTCGAACCGGAGCTGAGCCAGCGAGGTGGCGTACCGCACCCGGCTGTCGATCTCGATGAGCGTCGCCGAGGTCAGGCTCTCCTCCGCCGCCATGACCTCGAAGAGGGTGGAGGTGCCCAGCCGGAACTTCTGGGTCTCGCCCTCCACGGCGGAGGCGTGCAGGCGGACCGCCTCGCTCGCGAGCGCCAGCTCCTCGATGGAGCGGCGGAAGGTCTCGGCTGCCGCCGCGGCGTCCAGCTCGATCTTGCGGGTCAGTTCGGCCGCAGCCACCTCCGCCTCACGGTCCGCGGCCGCGGTCTGCATCGCCTCGCCTCCGGCGGCCCTGTTCCCCAGGGGAAGCCCGTACGAGAGCTGGACGCTCGCGTGCAGACCCCGCTCGGCGCCCGCGAACGGGGTGACCAGCCGGGACACCTCCCGCCCGTCTTCCGCTCCCGTGTATCCGACCCTGAGGTTGACGTCCACCTGGGGGCGCAGCTCGTTCCGCACTCCCTTCAGGAGGTCCTGCGCCGCGGCGCGCCGCCCGTGGACGGCGGCCAGGTCCGCGCGCTGCCGGAGCGCCTGCTCCACCGCCGCGCGCGCCAGAACGGCATCGGCGGGAACGGTTTCGGGAAGGGTGGGAAAGGCCAGCTCGGGGGAGGGGAGGGCCTGGAGCGAGTCGGCCGAGATGCCCATCGCCGTCCCCAGCTCCCGGCGCGCCTGCGTGACCGCCTGCTCTCCGGCGAGCCGGGCCGCCCGGCGGGAGGCCAGGTTGGCCTGAACCGGGACCAGGTCTACCGCGGGGCGCTCGTCGGCGGCGATCAGGGTGCGCGTCTCCTCCACCAGCTTGGCGGCCCGCTGCTCCGACTCCCGCAGCACTTCCCGCTTCCGGACCGCCGCGACGTACCCCCAGTAAGCGCGCACCGCCCGGAGGACGCTCTGCGCGGAGCGGTGCCGGAGATCCGCCGAGCTCGCCCGGTAGGCGACACCGGCGGCGCGCTCGCGGGCGACCGCCACCCCACCCCCCCACCCTCGTCCCAGCGGGAGGAGCACGCCCAGGCTGGCGCTCGCCCGGTTCTGGGGAAGGTCCATCGACCCGGGTACCCCGGTGCGGGCCAGCAGCACGCGGGGGGACACCACCACTCCGGCGCGCAGCCGATGGTCCACCCCCAGGCCGTACTCCATGGTCGTTCCCGGCTCCGTGATCCGGGAGGGCGAGGCGGAGCCGCTCGCCTCCGGCACGGGGGCGGAGAGCACCCGGTCCTGGGTCGCGATCGCGGTGGCCCACACCCGCGGATCGAAGGTGCCCCGCGTGGCGCGCAACGCGCCCGCCTGCCGCTGCATCTCCAGGCGCGCCGTTTCCACGTCCGCGCTGGCGGCCAGGGTGGTCCGCACCACCTCCGCCAGCGTGAGCGGTCCACCCGCGGGCGACTGGGCCCGTCCGGGCCCGTCGGTCGCCGCCACGAGGAGCAGCGACGCCAGGGCGCCTTGCACCGCGGGACGCACCGATCCGGTCCATATCACTCTCGCCATCCGATACCTCCTGGGGCGTATTGATCCGGCGCCGGGCGCCGGGAATTCAGACCGGGAACCGCACCCGGCGCTCCTGACCCGTTCCGCACACCAGCACCACCCTGCCGGTCCCTCCCAGCACCGCGTCCAGCTCGTCCAGCGACAGGGGCTCCGCATCGTCGACCAGGTCCGGGAGGACCACCAGCATGTCGATGTCCTGCCCCTTTTCGACGAACTTCAGACGGAGCCCCTGGGGGAGCTCGATCCCGAACGCGGTACGGATGGCGTGATGGGGGTCCTGCAGGAGCTGCCGCCGGAAGTGACGGTCGACTGCCGCCCGCGCCGTCACCAGTGTCAGGCCGGAGTTGTCGTGGGGCGTGCCTTGCGGTGGGTTCATCGTGGCGCTCCGGGTCCAGGCTCGAGGTGCTCGTGATCGTCTGCTGGCGTCATCTATATGGCAACCGGCATGCCTGGCGGGGCGCGCGCACATAAACGTATTTCCTGCAATCGCTTACGTCGATATCCGGCGCTCCTCGTCCCGGGCGGGTTACGAACCCGGGCTCTGCCCGATAGAGCCCGGGCTCTATCGAGCAGAGCCGGAGCACTACCGGTATTGAGGCGGTTTTCGCGGTCAACGTGACCGCGGAGGGTCGCGAAAACCCGCATGAAACCTGGATTGTGGAAAACGGGCGGCCAAGCTGGCCGCCCGTTTTTTCTAGAGCGTGTTATGAACCGATCTCGAGCAAGGCATAGGCACGGCTGAGCATCACACAGGCGAAGATAAGGGGGGAAATGGAGGGATGGGGATCCACGCCGTGGGGGGATCCGTCCGGAGTACAGCCCACAACAGGATCATTGTGCGGACCTTTTGGAGGGAGTACTTTAGGACAAATAAAATATTCAACCATACACTTTCACTCCTGCCCATGTCGGACTCCGTGGAAAAGCTCGCAATGGAGATCGGCTCCCGGGCTACCGTGCTGGCCGAACGGGTGGCCGCGGGTGCCGTGGACGCTGCCGCTGAGCTCTCGATGCTCTTCGCGGAGCGTGCCCTGGCAGACCCGCAGCTGCGCCGCCAGATCGCACCGCTCCTGGAGCGGGTGCGCCCCGCCATTGGGCCCGCGGCGGCGGCGATGGAAGCCGTTCCGCGGCTGGTCGGGCGCGTAGCCGGGATGGTGGGCCAGGCGGGCGCGCGTGCGGCCATCTATGCACTCAGCGTCGGGCTGGAGAAGCGATGAGCGCGCCCGCTGGAGGCGTGCTGACCGCCGAGACCCTGACACCGCATCCCGGGGACCGTGTCATGGCCGCGCTGGCCGCTGACAGCGACGTGGAGGCCTTTCTGGAAGAGGTGGACCGGCGACTGCGCCCCCTCCTGCGCCGCTCGCGGGCCCGTGTGCCGGCGGTGGAGCCGCTTCGCACCGGCACCGTGTACCAGATGAGCACGGGCGGCAAGCGGGTGCGCGCCGCCGTGTGTGTGGCTGCCTGTGAGATGGTGGGCGGCGTGGGGGATCGGGCGCTGAGCTTCGCGTGTGCTATGGAGCACATGCAGAACTTCACACTGATCCATGACGACATCGCTGACGGCGACACGGAGCGGCGAGGCCAGCCGGCGCTGTGGACGCGCTTCGGGGTAGGTCACGGCGTCAACATCGGCGACCTGTTCGTTCCCCTGGCGGCGCTCTCCATCCTGGAGGCGCCCTACTCCGATGCCGAGCGGGTGGCGCTCGTGAAGCTTCTCGCGCAGTTCGGGATCGACATGGCTGAAGGACAGGCACTGGACCTGAACCTTCGCCACTCCTCCAACCCCACCGTCGAGGAGTACATGGAGTGCACCCGTAAGAAGACCGGGTCGTTCCTCGCCATGGCGGCGGTTGGGGGAGGGCTGCTAGGCGGCGGGACCGAGGGGCATCTGAAGGTGCTGCGCGACTTTGCCGAGCGGGCAGGGACGGCGTTCCAGGTGCGCGACGACATCCTGGACGTGTACGGCGAAAAGGGACGTGCCACCGGCTCCGACGTGCTGGAGGGGAAGCGTACCCTTCTCGTCATCCACGCGGCACGTGAGGCGAGGCCGGCCGAGCGGCGGCGGCTCTTCGACATCCTGGACCGCGACCGGAGCGAGAAAACCGAAGAGGACGTGCGCTGGGTGTGCGACCTGTACGGCCGCGCGCGCGCGGTCGACTTCGCCGAGCACGTGGCGGGGGAGCTGGTGGAGGGTGCCGCCGCGCGGCTGGCGGCCTTCCCGGAGACCCCGGCGAAGTATCGCTTTCTGCGCATCGCGCGCTACCTCGGAAAGCGGGACCGGTGAGCGCGCTGGCCGCCGATCCGCTGGATGCGCTGGTCGCGTGTCTCCGCGCCGAGCGCTTCCGGGGCCCCGCGCTCGCAGCGCGGGTGGGAAAGGCGTTCGGGGTGGATCCGGAGGCGGTGAGCGCCGACCCCGATACCGGCGTGTTCCTTCATACGCTGTACGCCGCAGTTCGGACGCTGAAGCCTCAAGTGGTGGTGCAGACAGGCACATGGGTGGGGTTTTCGACCGTGGCCATCGCTCTGGGGCTGGAGGATAACGGTAGCGGTGTGCTCCACACCATCGATCCGGAGCCCGCATTGTACTTCGGCGTCCGCGATCCCGTGAGCAAGGCCCGCGGCGCGGTGTCCGCAGCCGGGCTGGCCGGACGGGTCCGCTTCGTCGCGGGGTATTCCACCATTCCGGGCGACGGTGACCGGATGGATCTCCCCGAGCGTCCCAATTGGCGCCTCCGCCACCTGGCCCGCGCGGAGAACGGGTTCGACCTGCTGGTGATCGACGGCGACCACACCTTCAACGGGTGCCTCCTCGATCTGGTGGTGGGGGCGGCGGGGCTCGCCCCCGACGGCCCGCGGCTGGTCGTGGTGCACGACTACAGCGGTATCCCCGCGGTGCGGAGGGCGGTGAAGGTCTGGTGCGCCTCCCGTGCCGATGTGCGGCTGCGCGTAGTCCCTTGCCGCTGCGGGATCGCGCTGCTGCACTGTCCGTAGTCCATCATCCACTCATACCATCTCCGGAGGTTCAAACATGGCCGGCGAACAGCACCCCGAGCTGACCGACCTGGCGCTCCGACTCAAGGAGGCTGTGGAAAGTGCAGATGCAGATGCACTGCGCGGCGTGCTCACCCCTGATGCCCGCATCAACGTGAATGGCCGCTTCACCATGGTCGACGACTTCGTTTCGAGGCTCGTGGCCTTCCTGTCCGGCGTGGAGCAGCCGCAGCTCGACATCCTGCGCGTGGAGGAGAGCCAGGTGGAGGAAGACCATGGCTTCATCGCAGTGCGGGCCGAGCTGGTCTGGATCGACCGGGAGGCTTGGGAGGACCACTCGCTCGAGGGGAAGCTTTCGCTGGAGCTGGTGCGTGCCGAGCAGGGATGGCAGGTGTCGGGACTCACCTTCGGTGCGGAGAAGCCGCAGCAGGAGGAGCCCTGGGTGGCCGCCGACAGCCCGCTCTACGCGGCCTACGCGGAAAGCTTTGCGGCCTACGCTGAGCCCCCCGCCCTCGAGCCCGAGGCGCCCCGGCGTCGCCGCTTCTGGTTCTGGGGTTGAGGGACGCGAACCTCCCCGTGGGGCGGTCCCACCGTTCCACAGGGGTCTTTCGCGCGGCCGACCTCCTGCACCTCCTGGGGATCTACCAGGCCGTGCTGGCGTCGCGTCCGCTCGAGGTGGGCAACCGTGAGTTCCTCGAGTCGCTGCTGGCCGATTCTCGCACACTGGGGCGGGCGCTGGCCCGGGCGCCCTCGAAGCACGGGGGCGATCCGGGGGAGCTGGCCGCGCTCCTGGCCGCGATTGCGGCGCAGGAGCCGGTATCGGCGGCCACCCGGGCCCAGACGATTCTGGACACGGTCCGCCTGCTGCAGCGGCGTGCCGCCCGCCGCCAGGACACGCTCCTCGCTGACGGCGAGCTGCCGCCCCTGCGCTGCGACTATGCGCGGGTCACAGTGCTCTTCGGTCCGGGACTGGGCCTCGGGGACCAGATCACCTTTCTCCCCTTTCTGCGCGCGTTACAGGCTCAGGTTCCCGATACCGAGCTCACCGTCTTCACGGTGTACCCCGGGCTCTGGACCGAGCTTTTCCCCCAGGTACACGAGCGAACGTACCGGCGCGACCCGCTGCGCCCTTTTCGCTACCTGCAGGCGGAGGGCACGCCGGGGCGGGAGCTGGTGGTGGCCGCCGACTTCGGCGCGAACCACCTGCACGGGCGCATTGTCCGTTCCACGGGCCAGCGTGACGTGCTGGAGATCGCGCTCGGGCTGCGCCGCGCCTGGTTGGCGCAGGCGAGCGCGGGTCTGGTGCGGACGGAGTGCTGGCCCGCCGAAGGCGTGGGAGGGAACTACGGGCTCCTAGCCTCACTGGCGGACCGGCTCTGTCCCCGCGACGTGCCCTGGCCCGCCTGGGAGGCGGTGGCCCCGCTGCGCCGGCCCCGCCGCCGTCCGCTGGTGCTGATGAATCCGCTCTCCTCCAAGCGGCTCCCGTTCCTTCCGCAGCACTGGGCCACGGTCCTGCGCCGACTCAATGCGCTGCTCGGCGGAATCCGGGTGCGGGTGTACCCCGGAGTGCACCCGGCCAGCCGAGAGGACTCCGCGCGGGTGGCGGAGCTCGCGTGCAAAGCGGGGATCGACGCGGCGTTGCTGGACGAGGGGGAGGGGAGCGCCTTCACCGCCACGGACGGCCTGAAGAGGGTGTGCCGCGCGGCGCGCGAGGCCGACGTCTGCCTCACGGTCGACACCTTCACTGCGCACCTCGTTCCGCTGCTCGGAATCCCGACAGTGACGGTGAGCCACTGGGAGAACCGCGATTTCTGGGTGCCGGCACGGTGGAGCGTGGTGCGGGTGGTCCCCACCCCCGACGCACCTACCCTCGATTCACTCGCCGAGGCGGTAGCCGTCGCTGCGGGCGGCGCACCAGCGGCGCTGGCGGGGCTGGCGGCATCCCTGGTGGCAGCGACGGAGCGTGCCGGACGAGAGGGCGGGCCCGAGGCCGTGGCAGCGCTGCGATTGGCGGTGAGCACGTTCCTGTTGTGGGATGGCGCCTCGTTGAACGATCGCGCCGAGGGCGAAGCCTGGCTACGGCGGTTGTCGCGGCTGGATCGTGCGGTGCGCCGGCACGGAGCGGCAGCGGAAATCCGGGCGGCACTCGACGCCTGGTGCAGCAGCGACCTTTACAAGCTGCTCTGGCTGGGGAGCCTCACCGGCAATCGACGCTCATGACCTTGCCGATCCGCGCTCTCATCGTCACCTACAGCGTGCTCGCCAACACCTCTGGGCACCCTTCCATGATCGGGGTGCTCAAGCGCTGCCTGCGTCTGGCCGAGCGCCTACCGCCGGGCCTGGTGGAGGGACACCTGGTGAACTTCGGGACCCTTCCTGCCGCCGATCCGTTGGTGACACGCGTGGTGAACCGGCTGGTCGTACACCAGGCCCCCAACACCCGGCCCGGGTGTCGGGAGCTCTGCCGCGCGCTACGTCCGGACGTGGTGGTGCTCGGCGAAGGCCCGGGCGGGGGGATGATGGGGGCCATGGCGCGGGCGGCGTCGCTGGAGGGAATTCCGATGGTGTGTGTGGAAAACCTGTACGGAACATGGCAGCCTCACCGCTTCGCGAATGCGTCGCCCACCGTGTCGGAATGGCTGCTCCTGGGGCTGCCCATGGACGGGCGCGATTACGGTCGTTGGAGCGAGCGGGTGGTGGTCGCGCCGCCGCTGCTGTCCCCGCCGGTGCAGGTCACCATCCTCGGGTACGACCCCATGGTAGCCGAGCGCGGCCTCGCCCTGGTCGATCGGCTTCCCCGCGGCACGCGCGCCCGCCTCGTGGGCGCGCGTGCCGCGGCGGCGCGGGCCGCCGCCGGCCGGGCCGGGCGGG
>DATAAL010000784.1:0-6768 GCA_036260145.1 Longimicrobiaceae bacterium
GCGCCCCCGACTCGTCCGGCGGGCGCGCGCCGGGAGCGTTCTCCTGGCCGTGCTGCTGGCCGCGTGCATCAGCGACGAGCGGGAGCAGCAGATCGGGGACCAGATCGCCGTGCACATCAACGGCACCGTCCCCATGGTGCGCGACCCCGTACTCACCACCTACATCAACCGGCTCGGCCGGCTGATCGCGCGGGGGAGCGGACGTCCCGGCGTCACCTACCGCTTCTACATCGTCAACAGCCTGGAGGTCAACGCCTTCGCCATCCCCGGCGGGCACATCTACGTCAACCGGGGGCTGATCGAGCGGACCCACAACGTGTCGGAGCTGTCGGCGGTGCTCGCGCACGAGATCGGGCACGTGGCCGCGCGCCACGGCGCCCGGACCCTGGAGCGGCGGCTGCGGACGGGCTCCCTCACCTCCCTGCTGTACCAGGTCATCCTGGGGCACGAGCCCTCGCTCCTGGACCAGGGCGCCCTCCGCATGGGGAGCGCCATGTGGACGGCGGCGCACTCGCGCGAGGCGGAGCTGGAGGCGGACGAGCTGGCGGTGGAGTACCTGGTGGAGGCCGGGGTGGACCCGCGAGGCATCGTCACCTTCCTCAGCGGGCTCCTGCGGGAGGAGGCGAGAACACCGCGCCCCACGCTGGAGTGGTTCTCCACCCACCCCATGACCTCGGAGCGGATCGCCCG
This sequence comes from Longimicrobiaceae bacterium, assembly GCA_036260145.1. GTDB lineage: Bacteria > Gemmatimonadota > Gemmatimonadetes > Longimicrobiales > Longimicrobiaceae > JAFAYN01. The sequence goes on from DATAAL010000784.1 coordinate 691, forward strand.
GACGCGCGAGGAGATCGCCGAGGAGATCCCGGACCCCTCTCCCCGCCTGGCGCGCGACATCACATCTTATCCGCAGTTCATGCGGCGGATGCGCGAGCTCCCGCCCCCACCGATCCCGCACCCGGTCCGGATCCACTGATGCCCTCCCGACTCCCGGTCGTCCTCACCATCGCAGGCTCCGACCCGGGTGGCGGCGCGGGGATCCAGGCCGACCTGAAGACCTTCCACGCCTTCGGCGCCTTCGGGACCTCGGCGATCACCGCGGTGACGGTTCAGAACACCCGTGGGGTGACGGAGGTGCACCCGATCCCCCTGGAGACCGTCCGCGCGCAGATCCGCGCCGTGGCCGAGGACCTCCCCCCCGCCGCCTGCAAGACGGGGATGCTGGCGACCGCCGGGCTGGTGCACGCCGTGGCGGAGTCGATCCGGGGCCACGCCCTCCCCCGCTACGTCCTGGACCCGGTGATGGTGGCTACCAGCGGCGACCGCCTCCTGGACCGGGACGCGGAGACCACCATCGTGGACGAGCTCCTCCCCCTCGCCGCGCTGGTGACCCCAAACCTGGACGAGGCGGCGATCCTCGCCGGCTTTCCGGTCGAGGACCGGGAGGGGATGCGCCGGGCCGCAGCCGCGCTGGTGGAGCGCGGCGCCCGGGCCGCACTCCTCAAGGGGGGCCATCTCCGCTCCCAGGAGCTGGTGGACATCCTCTACGACAGCGCGGAATGGCACGAGTGGCGCCGTCCCAAGCTGGACACCCGCAACACCCACGGCACCGGCTGCACCCTCTCCGCCGCGGTGGCCGCGGGCCTCGCCCACGGCCGCCCCCTGCGCGAGGCTGTGGAGGACGCCCTGGACTACGTCCAGCGCGCCATCCGCGAGGCACCCGGGCTGGGTGGCGGCCACGGACCGCTGAACCACCTGGTAAGTGCGAGAGTGCGGGAGCGCGAGAGCGCGTGAGCAGGGTCAGATCGCTGCTTCCGACGCCAGGTTCAGTCCCGCCACCTTCGGCAGCACCCCGCGCACCAGCGCCACCAGCCGGTCCCGCACCCGTGCCCCGACCTCCATCACCTCGTGGTGCGAGAGCCGCTCCGCCCCCAGACCCGCCGCCAGGTTGGTGATGCAGGAGATCCCCAGCACCCGGATCCCCAGCGCCCGCGCCACCAGCACCTCCGGCACCGTGGACATCCCCACCGCATCCGCGCCGATCCGCGCCAGCATCCGGATCTCCGCCGGGGTCTCGTAGCTGGGGCCGAGAACCGCCGCGTATACCCCCTGCACCAGCGGGATCCGCAGCTCCAGCGCGGTCTCCTCGGCGATGCGCCGGAACTCCCGGTCGTACGGGTCCGACATGTCGGGGAAGCGCTCCTCCCCCGGTACGGTGGCACCGATCAGCGGGTTCCGCCACATCAGGTTGATGTGGTCGGCGATCAGCATCAGGTCGCCGGGGCGGAAGCCGGCCCGGATCCCCCCGGCCGCGTTGGTCACCAGCATGGTCCCGGCACCCAGGGCGGCGAGCACCCGGACCGGGAGCGCCACGTCCTCCGGCCTCCACCCCTCGTACAGGTGGAAGCGCCCCTGCATGGCCGCCACCTCCACCCCCTCCAGCCGCCCCGCCACCAGCGCCCCCGCGTGCCCGGCCAGCTCCTGCGTCCGCCGGGGGAAGCCGGGGATCTCGCCGAAGGGGATGCGCACCGCGTCCTCGATCTCCTCGGCCAGCCCTCCGAGCCCGGAGCCCAGCACCAGGACGGCGCGGGGGGCGCGGGTGACCCGCTCGCGCAGGAAGGCCAGCGTCTCCGAGATAGCGGGTGCGGTCATGTGCCGGAGCGCGGAGGTGTGGAAGACCGGGCGTGTGAAAGAGAGCCGGAGATATAGCCCGGCCCCTGGGGTGCGTCAACCGCGTGTCATACCCGTGCGGTCATATTGGCTTCCCGCCCCCCGGCAGCCTGCCGATATAGCAGAAAAACCGGCTCCCCCGGCGGCACATGGGTTGCACCCCGCAGACACCAGTTTCCGCCCCGTCTTACCGGCCTAGGTATGCGCCGCGGGGCGGTTTGTTTTGACCCTGACCACATGAAAAGGAGCACCCATGGCGAAGGTCATCGGGATTGACCTGGGCACCACCAACTCCGTCGTCGCGGTAATGGAGGGCGGCGACCCGGTGGTGATCCCCAACGCCGAGGGCGGACGCACCACGCCGTCCGTTGTCGCGTTCACGAAGGACGGGGAGCGCCTGGTCGGGCAGGTGGCCCGCCGCCAGGCCATCACCAACCCCAAGAACACCATCTTCTCCATCAAGCGCTTCATGGGCCGCAAGGAGTCCGAGGTGAAGCAGGAGGAGAAGCTGGTCCCCTACGAGGTCCTCAGTGGCCCCAACGGGCTGGCGATGGTCAAGGTCCCCAACGGGGAGAAGACCTACTCTCCGCCCGAGATCTCGGCGATGATCCTGCAGAAGATGAAGCAGACCGCCGAGGACTACCTGGGGCAGCCGGTCACGCAGGCGGTGATCACCGTCCCCGCCTACTTCAACGACGCGCAGAGGCAGGCCACCAAGGACGCGGGCAAGATCGCCGGCCTGGAGGTGCTGCGCATCATCAACGAGCCCACCGCGGCGGCGCTCGCCTACGGGCTCGACAAGAAGAAGGACGAGAAGATCGCGGTGTACGACCTGGGCGGCGGCACCTACGATATCTCCGTGCTGGAGCTGGGCGAGGGCGTCTTCGAGGTCAAGGCCACCAACGGCGACACCCACCTGGGCGGCGACGACTTCGACCAGCGTATCATCGACTGGCTGGTGGAGGAGTTCAAGCGTGACCAGGGGATCGACCTCAGCAAGGACGCCATGGCGCTGCAGCGCCTGAAGGAGGCGGCGGAGAAGGCGAAGATGGAGCTGTCGACCACCATGTCGACGGACATCAACCTCCCCTTCATCACCGCGACGCAGGAGGGGCCGAAGCACCTGAACGTCACCCTCACCCGGGCGAAGTTCGAGCAGCTGGTGGACGACCTGGTGCAGCGCACCATCCCGCCGATGGAGAAGGCGCTCAAGGACGCCGGGCTCAAGCCCTCCGAGATCGACGAGGTGATCCTGGTGGGCGGCTCCACCCGCATCCCGAAGATCCAGGAGGTGGTGAAGACCTTCTTCGGGAAGGACCCGCACAAGGGCGTGAACCCCGACGAGGTGGTCGCCGTGGGCGCGGCCATCCAGGGCGGCGTGCTGGCGGGCGACGTCAAGGACGTCCTGCTCCTGGACGTGATCCCGCTCTCGCTGGGGATCGAGACGCTGGGCGGGGTGATGACCACGCTGATCCCGCGGAACACCACCATCCCGACCAAGAAGTCGGAGGTGTTCTCCACCGCCGAGGACAACCAGACCACGGTGGAGATCCACGTGCTCCAGGGCGAGCGCGAGCTGGCGATGTACAACAAGACCATCGGCAAGTTCCAGCTCACCGGGATCCCGCCGGCACCCCGCGGCGTGCCCCAGGTGGAGGTGACCTTCGACATCGACGCCAACGGCATCCTGCACGTGTCGGCCAAGGACCGGGCCACCGGCAAGGAGCAGAAGATCCGCATCGAGGCGTCCAGCGGCCTGTCGGACACGGAGATCGAGAAGATGGTCCGAGACGCCGAGCAGCACGCGGCCGAGGACAAGGAGCGCCGCGAGGCGGTGGAGTCGCGCAACCGGCTGGACGCCCTGGTCTACGAGGTGGAGAAGAACACCAAGGAGTGGGGCGACAAGCTGACGGGCGACACCAGAACCCGGCTGGATGGGGCACTGGAGCGGGCGCGCAAGGCCCTGAAGCAGGACGACATGGGCGAGGTCCGCTCCGCCACCGAGGAGCTGTCGCAGGCGTACAGCGCGGCGGGCGCCACCATGTACCAGGCCCAGCAGGGTGCGGGTGGTCCGGATGCCGGCTTCAGCGGCGGGGCCACCGCGGGGGCGGGGTTCGAGGGCGACGCCACGGCCCAGGCCGGGGGCGCCGGCGACGAGGACGTGGTGGAGGCGGACTACGAGATCGTGGAAGACGAGAAGAAGTGATCCGCGCCGCCCGTGAGTGCGCTGCCGGCCCCGCCTCCCGCCCGGGAGGCGGGGCCGGCGATTTGCAGGTGGCACCTGGAGCGGGCGGCCGGGAACACCGGGGATTCTCCCCCGGTATCACCCGGCTACCCGATCGCTCACTTCTTCAGCCAGGCTGACCATGTTAGATCCCGTACGCGCCAAAGCCAAGCTGGTCGCCTTCACCGCGGCGGCCTTCGCCGGCGGCGTCCTCCTCGCTTCGGGGTTGGAGTGGACCACCGGGTCCCACGCCGCCACACTTCTCCAGACAGCCCCTTCGCGCGCCGAGATCCAGCCGGTGGCGGACATGAGCCAGGCGTTCATCTCCATCGCCGAGTCGGTGACCCCGGCCGTGGTCAGTATCGAGACGGAGCGGCGGGGCGGGAGCCGGCGGGGCGGCGGACGGCAGATCCCGGAGGAGCTGCGCGAGTTCTTCCCCTTCTTCGACATCCCGGAGGGAGGGCGCCAGATCCCGCAGCTCTCTGGCGGATCGGGGTTCATCATCGCCGCCGACGGCTACATCATGACCAACAACCACGTGGTGGAGAACGCCACCGAGATCGACGTGGTGCTGCAGGACAACCGGCGGCTCAAGGCGCGTCTGGTGGGAGCGGACCCCCTCACCGACGTGGCGGTGATCAAGGTGGAGGGGAACGGCTTCCCCACCGTCCGCATCGGCCGGTCTGAGGGGGCCCGGATCGGGGAGTGGGTGCTGGCGATCGGCAACCCGCTGGACCTGGGCACCACCGTGACCTCGGGGATCATCAGCGCCAAGGGGCGCTCGCTGGGGATCATCGGACAGACGGCGCAGAGCAACTGGGCCATCGAGGACTTCATCCAGACCGACGCCGCTATCAACCCCGGGAACTCCGGGGGCCCGCTGGTCAACCTCCGGGGCGAGGTGATCGGGATCAACTCGGTGATCGCCTCCCGGACGGGGTACTACTCGGGGTACGGGTTCGCCATCCCGATCGACCTGGCGCGTCGCATCGGAGAGGACCTGATCCGCTTCGGCCGGGTGCGCCGCGCCGCGCTGGGGGTGAGCGTGCGCGAGGTGACGCCGGACGATGCCGAGGTGTACCGCCTGGAGCGTATCACCGGGGTGCTGGTCAACGACTTCGAGGCCAATAGCCCCGCCCGCCGCGCCGGGGTACGCCAGGGCGACGTGATCGTCGCGGTGAACGGACAGCCGGTGCAGACTACCGGCGAGCTGCAACGCCGCGTGACTGCCAACCGCCCCGGTGAGACGGTGACGCTGGACGTGATCCGCACCGGGGAGCGCCGGCAGATCCGCGTGGAGCTGATCGAGGCCCCGGTCGGCCAGCAGGGCGCCACCGCGGGGCGGAGCCAGCCCCGCGGCGAGGAGGCGGAGAGCGGGGAGGTGTCGACCAGGAAGCTGGGGATCCAGGTGGCCCCGCTCACCGCCGACCTGGCCCGGCAGTACGAGTTCCGCCGCGGCGGTGGGGTGGTGATCACCCGGGTGGAGCCGTACGGGGTGCTGGGACGCCGGGGCATCCCCGCGGGGTTCAAGATCGTCTCCGCGGACGGGCAGCCGATCAACGACGTCGGGACCCTGCAGCGGATCGTCGAGGCGAAGCGCCCCAACGAGGTGATCTCGCTGACACTGGAGAACCCGCAGGGGCAGCAGTCGATCGTGAACGTGCGGCTGCCGGCCCAGGAGTGAGGCGCGACCGCCCGATGTCGTAACGGCGAACGGCTCCACCGAGGTGGAGCCGTTCGCGCCTTGGGGAGGGGGCCGCGCCTTCGGTTGACCCCCCTTCCCCCCGCCTCTATATTTGACCCCTTGGCACCCTGGGCGAAAGTGGCGGAACTGGTAGACGCGCCGGACTTAGGATCCGGTACCGCAAGGTGTGAGGGTTCGAGTCCCTCCTCGCCCATTTCGCGTTGACCGGCTCGCGTCTATCTCCTAAAGCCGCACGTCCCACATCACCCCATCCGACCGCCGGCGCGGGCTACCCGCGCGGGCGAGCGAGAGGCCCCCATGAAGGTCCAGGTCGAGG